>CBHWBX010000103.1:0-11057 GCA_966111935.1 uncultured Gemmatimonadaceae bacterium | reverse complement strand
AGGTAGGACTCGGGCGCCGCGAACAGGTCGAGATCACCGCTCGCGTCGCGCCCACCGCGTGGCGCGCGACGGTTGGTCACCGCGCCAGCTGCTCCGCCGCGCGGACGGTGTTCGCCATCAGCATCGCGATCGTCATCTTCCCCACCCCTCCGGGCACCGGCGTGATCGCCGATGCGACCTCGCGCACTTCCTCGAACGCGACGTCGCCGACGAGGCGGGTCCCACTCTTCTTCGTCGCGTCGGGGATGCGGTTCATGCCGACGTCGATCACCACCGCGCCCGGCTTCACCATGTCCGCGGTGATGAGCTGCGCGCGTCCGACGGCGGCGATCAGAATGTCGGCCCGGCGCGTCACGCTGCCAAGGTCGGCGGTCCGGCTGTGGCAGACCGTGACCGTCGCATCCACTCCCGGCTGCACCATCAACCCCGCCATCGGCTTGCCGACGATGTTGCTCCGGCCGACGATCACGCATTCGGCGCCGGCAGTCTTCACGTTCAGCGAGCGGAGCATGTAGAGCACGCCGGCCGGCGTGCACGGCGCAAAGCCGTCACGCTCGCCGATCCAGAGCTTGCCGACGTTCACCGGATGAAAACCGTCGACGTCCTTGTCGGGGCGAATGCGCCGTACGACCGCATCGGAATCGATGTGCTTCGGGAGCGGCATCTGCACGAGGATCCCGTGCACCGCCGGATCGGCGTTCAACCGATCGATGATCGCGAGGAGCTCGTCCTGGGTGATCGTCGCCGGCTGGCGGATCGTCTCGCCGGCCATGCCGAGCTCCTTCGACGTCCGCTCCTTTGAGCCGACGTACACCGCGCTCGCCGGGTCCTCGCCGACGAGCACGACGGTGAGCCCCGGCGTGATGCCGGCAATCTTCAGCGCCGCGACGCGCTCCGCCGCTTCACGCTGGACCTGGAGCGCCAGGGCCGCGCCGTCGATGATCGTCGCGCTCATCGCGCGAAATCCACCGCGCGCGTCTCGCGGATCAGCACGACCTTGATCTGGCCCGGATACTGGAGCTCTGCCTCGATGCGGCGGGCGATCTCTTCCGACATCGTCGTCATCCGCGGATCATCGACCACATCGGGCACGACGATGACGCGCACTTCGCGGCCGGCCTGGATCGCGAACACCTTCTCCACGCCCTTGTAGCTCGACGCGATCTTCTCGAGCCCTTCGAGACGCTTCACGTACGTCTCGAACGCCTCGCGCCGCGCGCCGGGGCGCGAGCCCGAGATCGCATCGGCGGCCTGGACGAGCACCGACACTTCGCTCTCGTGCGGGACGTCGTCGTGGTGCGCGGCGATGCAGTTCACGACGAGCGGGTTCTCACCATACTTCGTCGCGACCTCGACGCCGAGCTGGACGTGCGTGCCCTCGTGCTCGTGGGTGAGCACCTTGCCGATGTCGTGCAGCAGCGCGCCGCGACGCGCCATGTTCACGTCGAGGCCGAGCTCGGCCGCCATGATTCCGGCGAGCCACGCGACTTCCTTCGAGTGCTGCAGGATGTTCTGGCCGTACGACGTGCGCCAGCGCATCCGGCCGACGAGCTTCACGAGCTCCGGATGGAGGCCGTGGACGCCGGCATCGTACGCGGCCTGCTCGCCGGTCTCGATGATCTGCGTCTCGATCTCCTTCCGCGACTTGTTGACGACTTCCTCGATGCGTCCCGGATGGATGCGTCCGTCGGACACGAGCTTCTCGAGCGCCAGACGCGCCGTCTCGCGGCGCACCGGATCGAAGCACGACACCACCACCGTGTCCGGCGTGTCGTCGATGATGACGTCCACACCCGTGGCGAGCTCGAACGCGCGGATGTTCCGCCCCTCGCGCCCGATGATGCGTCCCTTCATCTCATCGTTCGGAAGCGAGACGGCGGAAACGGTTGTTTCCGCCGTATGGTCGGCCGCGATTCGCTGAATCGCCAGCGCGATGATCTTCTTCCCCTCGCGCTCGGCGTTCCGCTTCGCCGACTCGCGAATCTCGCGGATCCGATTGGCGGCGTCGGCCTGCGCCTCCTCCTCCATCCGACGGATCAGCTCGTTCTTCGCGTCCTGGGCAGACATGCCGGCCATCTGCTCGAGCCGGCGACGCTCGTCGCCGATCAGGCGCTCGAGCTCCTGCTCGCGCTCGCCCATCTGCTTCTCGCGTCGGCCGAATTCGCTCGCCCGACGGCCGAGCTCCTTGTCGCGCTGCTCGAGCATCTCGTACTTGCGATCGAGCGTGGTCTCGCGCTCCGACAGGCGACGCTCTTCACGCTCGACCTCTTCGCGCCGGCCCCGCACTTCCGTCTCGAAGTTCTCGCGGAGCTTGATCAGCTCCTCTTTCCCCGAGACGATCGCGCTCTTCTTGAGGTTCTCTGCTTCGCGCTCGGCATCGGCGGTGATGCGCTTCGCGAGCTCTTCGGCCGTCGCCTTGGCGTCGGACTGCCGCTTCTTCTCGGCGTTCGTCCCGGCGTTACGTCCGATAATGAAAAAAGCCGGCGACGCCAAAATGAATGCGCCAAGCGCGGCAATGATCGCGTAAACGTTCATATGGAATCTATGCTCCACCGCGGGCCAAAACGGCCGCGGGATTTAGGAGAACCCGTGCCGACCCGATGGTGTGCGACTCCAGCTCGCGACTCGACGTGTGACCGACGAAGGGCCTCACGTGGATGCCGCTAACTACAAAGCGCGACGGTACCTACGGGTCAGCTTGGCTACACGCGCTAACCTACTGCCGATCCGGCCGCTCGGCTAGACGGCCGCGTTCCGCTTGGCGGGCGGAAGCAGCGGCCGGACGTAATCGCTCAGGCCCTGGATCCCCTCCGTCGTCGATCCCAGCGATGCCCGGGCGTCGAACAGCTCGGCCGTGACCTGGAGCGCGGCCAGCACCACCGCCCGGTTGCTCTCGACCACCGCCCCGCTCGACAGAACCTTACGGATTGCCGAGTCGAGGTACGCTGCCACGGCCCGCGCGTGCTCCGGTGGAGCATCGCTGCGGATCGAGTACTCCTCGTTGAGGATCGTGACCTTCGCGGTGTGCTTCTTCGAGCTCATCGGTCTCCTCCGGCCTGGGCCTGCTGCCGCAGGAATTTCACACGGTCGAGCATCTGGTTCGCCCGCGACTTTGCCTGCTCGAGCTTCTTCTGAAGGCGTTCGTTCTCGTCCTCGAGCTCGGATACCCGGCCGGCGAGGTCGGCATTCGCCGCCCCGCCGTCCTGGGACTCGAGCTCCTTGAGGCGCGCCTCCGCCTGCAACGCCCGCCGGCGGAAACCGGCGAGCTCATCGGCCAAATGGTGAACCAGCGTCTGCAGTTCGTGCAGCGCGCGCTTTTCAGGCTGAGCGTTGTCTGACATTGAGCTCGTCGGCGAGGGCTTTCAGAATCTCTGAACGGCGGGCTTCGATTTCCTTCTCCCGTAGAGTGCGCTCGGCGTGACGGAACGTCAACCTCCACGCGAGGCTTCGATGCCCAGGTTCAACGCCCTGGCCAACATAGCGATCGAATAGTTCGAGCTTTTCGAGCAGCCGCCCGGCGGTTTTCCGGATGTTCGCCTCGATCTGCTCGGCGCGCACGTCGTCCGGAACGAGCAGCGCCAGATCGAGCTCCGACGCCGGCGTGCTCGGCACCGCCTGATATCTGGTCACCGACGGGACCGGACGGGCGAACGGCCGGTACGCCGACTCACCACGCGGGGCGACATCCGCCGAGTCGATCGCACCGAGCGACAGCTCGACGCCGAACGCCGGCGCCGCCCATACGGGGGCGTCGAGCGCGACGCGACGCACCGTGCCGATCACGCGCTCGTCCGCGAGCACGTCCCACAGAGCTCCCTCCGTTTCCGAAGGACGCGTCGCCACCGCCGCCGACGGATACGCGTCCGCGGCGATGAGCTCAGCAAGCCCCTTCGCATCCCATTCGCCGTAGCGCGCCCACGCGTCGAAGTCGGCCGACTTGGGATCGGTGAAATGCGCCGGCTGGCGACGCCCCATCACGAGCAGCGCGACGCGCAGCTCTTCCGACGGCAGGGCCTGCGCCCGGGGCGTGAACACCGAGCCGATCTCGAAGATCCGGATGTCGCGATGCATCCGCGCCAGGTTGTACTCTGCCCGGCGCGCGAGCGTGTCGAGCACCTCGCGCCGGAGATATGCCTCGTTCTCGGCAAGCGGATTCCCGACCCGGGCGAACCCCTCACCGCCCGACACGAACGGCATCGGCCGAACCTCGAGCATCCCCATGCCGACGAGCAGCTCGCGGAGCCGCTTCGACGTCACCCACTGGGGATCGTCGCCGACGTTGCCCGGACGGAACGGCCGGATCTCCGTCGGGAAGCTGTCGTAACCACGGAGTCGCGCGACCTCTTCGATCAGGTCGACTTCCGCCGCGACGTCCAGGCGCCAGGTCGGCACGGTGACCGCGAAGTCGTCGCCCTTTCGATCGGCGTCGAAGCCGATCGAGCGCAGCAGCGCCTCGATCTCGTCCGCCGGCACCGCCTCGCCAAGCAGCTTCGCAACGCGCGACGTGCGCAGCTCGATCGTCCTCGAGGCAGGACGGACGTACGCGAGATCCACCGGGGCGCCGTCGATGGCGCCGCCGGCGAGCAGGACGATGAGATGCGCCACGCGCTCGAGCGCCCGCGGTCCGATCTCGATATCCACGCCGCGCTCGAAGCGGTAGCTCGCGTCGGTCGAGAGGCCGAGCGCCTTCCGCGTCGCACGCACGCGCGCGGCGTCGAAGTTCGCGACCTCGAGGAAGATCTCCGTCGTCGACTCGCTGACCTCGCTATCGCGGCCACCCATGATGCCCGCCACCGCCTGCGGACGCTCGCCGTCGGCGATGACGAGCATCTGGTCGCCGAGCGTGCGCTCGGTGCCGTCGAGCGTCGTGATCTTCTCGCCCGCCTTCGCACGGCGGACGACGATCCGGTTGCCCGCGAGCTTGCCGAGGTCGAACGCGTGCGTCGGCTGACCGAGCTCGTGGAGCACGTAGTTGGTCGCGTCGACGACATTGTTGATCGAGCGCGAGCCGACCGACTCGAGCCGGCGGACGAGCCAATCCGGGCTCGGGCCGACCTTCACGCCGCGAATCACGACGCCCATGAAGCGATGCACGAGCCCCGCTTCGGCGATCGTGACGTCGACGTTCGACGCCTGCGCGTTGAGGTTGCCGGTCGTCGCGGCCAGCGTCGCGTCGTTCAGCCCTTCGATCGCCGGAAGGCCGAACGGCTTCCGGGTGATCGCGGCGATCTCGCGCGCCACACCAAGGTGCGACAGCAGGTCCGGACGGTTCGCGCCGACGTCGAGCACGAGGCGCATGTCGCCGAAGGGCATCGCGGTCAGGAACGGCGTGCCGAGGGGCACGTCGACGTTCAGCTCCATGACGCCTTCATCGCTCCCCGGCACCTGAAGCTCGGCCGCCGAGCAGATCATGCCGTCGGAGATCTGCCCGCGAATCTTGCGCTTCTGGATCTTGAGGCCGTTCGGCATCGTCGTGCCGGTCGGCGCGAACGGATACAGCTTACCCGCCGTGACGTTCGCGGCGCCGCAGACGACGTCGAGGAGCGTGCCCGTCCCCATGTCCACCTTCGTGACGTGGAGATGGTCGGAATCCGGGTGCGGTCCTTCCTCGACGACGCGCGCGACGACGATCGGCGCGAGATCCTCGCGCAGCGACGACAGCTCGTCGACCGTGGCGACGTGTCCGGTGATGAGGTCGCGCAGCTTCGCCGCCGTCTCAGTGAACGGGACGAACGCTTTCACCCACTCGTAAGAAATATTCATTCGCTGATCTGTTCCAGAAACCGAACGTCCGAATCGTAGAGGATTCTGATATCAGGAATCCCATATCGGCTGATCGCGATGCGGGCCGGGCCCATCCCGAACGCCCAGCCGGTGTACTTCTCGCTGTCCACGCCGGCGGCCTCGAGCACGTTCGGATGGACCATCCCCGAGCCGAGGATCTCGATCCAGCCCGTGCCCTTGCATGCGGCGCAGCCCGACCCGCCGCAGATGCCGCACTGCACGTCCATCTCGGCGCTGGGCTCGGTGAACGGGAAGAATGACGGACGAAAGCGTGTCTTCGCGGCACCGAAGAAGCGCGTCGCGAACTGGTTGAGCGTCGCCTTCAGGTCGACGAAGCTGATCCCTTCATCGATGCAGAGACCTTCGATCTGCGCGAACATCGGCGCGTGCGACGCGTCGAAGAAGTCGCGACGATAGACGTTCCCCGGGATGAGGACGCGGATCGGCGGCTCGTACTTCTGAAGGGTACGCACCTGCACCGGCGAGGTGTGCGTGCGCAGCAGGCCTTCGCCTTCGAGGTAGAGCGTGTCGTGGGCGTCGAGCGCCGGGTGGTTCGGCGGAAAGTTGAGCGCGCCGAAGTTGTACCAGTCGCTCTCCGCTTCCGGCCCCTGCGCGATCGTGAAGCCGAGCTCGCGGAAGATCCCTTCGATCTCTTCGATGACGAGCGTCACCGGGTGCTTGGCGCCGCGCCAGGTGCGACGCGCCGGACGGGTGAGATCCTCGCCGCTCGCGCCGCCGGTCGCGCGCGCGAGCACCGACTTTCGCTGGGCGTGGAGCTGCTCGAGCGCGGTGCGTACTTCGTTGAAGCGCTTGCCGGCAGCCGGCTTGTCGTCCTTGCCGATACCGCGGAGGGCTTCCTGGAGCGCCTTCACGCGTCCCTGCCGGTCGCCGAGGAAGGCGATCCGCGCATCCTCGAGCGCATTCGCGTCGGCCGCGCCATTCAAGGCAGCGGTGCCTTCACGCTCGATCGTTTCGGCTTCGTTCAAATAGTCCTGAAGAGTCATCTCTCTGGGGAGACTGGTCTGACCTGCACGAACGACAACGGCGGCAGAACGACATGAAGTCGCGCTGCCGCCGTGTATGAGTAGCGAGTACTTACGCTGCGTTCAACGCGGTGCGCGCCTTGTCGGCGAGCGCCGTAAACGCGGCGGGATCGTGGACCGCGAGATCGGCGAGGATCTTTCGGTTCACTTCGATGCCCGCGAGCTTCAGACCGTTCATGAGCGTGCTGTACGTCATGTCGTTCTGATGCGCGCCGGCGTTGATGCGGATGATCCACAGCTTGCGGAAATCGCGCTTCTTGTTCTTGCGATCGCGGTACGCGTACTTCCAGCCGCGCTCGACGGTCTCCTTCGCCGGACGCCAGAGCTTGCTGCGCGCGCCGAAAGCGCCGCGCGCGGCCTTCATGATCTGCTTCTTCCGCTTGAGGCGCGGGACGTTGCTTACTGCACGAGGCATGGGTCTCTCTCCTTAGGCGAGGATCAGGCGCTTGACGCGCTTGGTGTCACCGGTCGTCGCGACGATCCCGGCCTGGCGGAGGCGGCGCTTCCGCTTCGACGTCTTCTTGGTCAGGATGTGGCTCTTGTACGCCTTGTAGCGGCGGACCTTGCCCGATCCCGTCTTCTTGAAGCGCTTCGCAGCGCCCTTGTGGGTCTTCATCTTCATGACAACATCCTCGTTATAGCTCCTCCCTTCGGCGCTACGCACCTACGGTCGGAGTTCAATGGCCTGCTGCTTTATTTCGGCGCGAGAATCATGGTGATCGACTTCCCTTCCAATCTTCCCGAGCTCTCAATTTTCCCGACGTCTGTGAGCGCCTGCGCGACCCGATCGAGCACGGCCTGACCGAGCTCGGGGTGCGCGACCTGGCGGCCGCGGAACATCATCGTGACCTTCACTTTGTTCTTCTCTTCCAGGAACCGGCGCGCGTGCCGCGTCTTGGTCTCGAAGTCGTGATCGTCGATGCCCGGTCGGTATTTCACTTCCTTGAGCTCGATCACGTGTTGCTTCTTCTTCGCCACGCGCGCCTGCTTCGCCATCTCGAACTTGTACTTCCCATAGTCCATGATGCGGACCACGGGCGGGCGAGCCGTCGCGGCAACTTCGACCAAGTCCAACCCCAAATCCTCCGCCATTCGCAGCGCCGCATCGACTTCGAGAATGCCGAGCTGCGAACCGTCCGCGCCGATGACGCGGACCGGGCTGATGCGGATCTGGCGGTTGACCCGCACGCGCTTCGTCGTGTCCTGAATACCGAAATCCTCTGAGAGAAAAGAACAAAAACGCGGACCCGATGAAGCCACGGAGTCCGCGAATACGATCGTCCCGCCACACGTGTGGAAGGTCGAGAATCAGGACGCCAGTAGCACACCTCGCGACACCGCGAGGGCCAAAGGGTGGGACTCTGCGAGGAGTCCACTTTCCGAGTTGTGACCTAAAATTAGGCCGAACGGACAGTTAGGTCAATAGTCACTCGTGGTGGATCGCGTCGATCGGCGATAGCCGGGCCGCCCGGAGCGCCGGCATCAGCCCAAACGTCAACCCGATCGCCACCGCCGAGACGATCGCCATCCCCAGCGTTGCCGGCGTCACGGCTGCCTGCATGACCGTCCCCGGCACCAGCTTCCGGACGATCGCCGCCACCCCGAACGCCCCGACGAAGCCGACCGCCGTCCCGACGCCGGTCCCCACGCTCGAGACCGCCACGGATTCGGCGAGGAATTGATAGAGAATGTCGCGCTTTCGCGCTCCCAATGCCTTTCGGATCCCAATCTCTCGCGTCCGCTCGGTCACGCTCGCCAGCAGCACGTTCATGATCCCCACCCCGCCGACGACGAGGGCGATGCTCGCGAACGCCGCCATCACGATCTTGAAGATGAGCATCGCCGTCCGCGCCTGCTCCAGCCGGAGCAGCGACGTCTGGATCGAGACCTGACGCTCCCAGTCCCGATACCGGGAGGCGATCCATTCGGTCACGAGATCGCGCGTCGCATCGACGTCCTCGAGACGCGGGGCGCGCACGAACAGAGTCGGCGTGAGCTGGCGTCCGCCGCCCAGCGCGACCGGAGCCGCGCGCAGTGGAATCAGGATCTGAAAGCTGTTCTCTCCGGTGTACGCCGGCATCACGCCGATCGCCGTCATCGCGCGGCCGCGCACCCGCACTTCGCGACCGAGCATCGTCTCGACGACGCCGTCAGGCGACAGCTCGTGGGCGAGCTTGTAGGACAGCACGACGACGGGCGCGTTGTGCGCGACTTCGGCGTCGGTGAAATACCGGCCGGCGATCACTTCCTTGTCGCCGAGGACGAGATAGTTCGCGAGCGTCGCGGTGACGGTCGCTGCGTGGGTCGGCGCTGGGGGCGACGTCACGATCGCCTGCCCACTGACGGTCATCGTGACGATCCCGCGGCCGTCGAGGAATTGCCGAAGCTCGTCGGCGTCGCGCAGGCCGAAGACGGGATATTCGCGGTTCGGGAAAGCGAATCCGTCGCGCATGACCTGCGTCTTCGACGAGATCGCGACGGCCTGGATGTCGGTCTGCGCGGCGAGCTGCTCGCGCGCGTACCGCTCGAGCCCATCGGCCAGCGCGAGCGTCGAGATCACCGAGGCGATGCCCATCACCACGCCGAGGGTCGACAGCACGGTTCGCAGCGGATTGCCGGCCATCGCCGAAAGGCCCTGCAGCACGGAGGCGCGCGACGCGAGATTCATGGAGCCACGTTACGTCCGTCGCCGTTGGCCGGGTATCGTCCGGTCGAAGCAGGCGCGCTACAACTTTCGTAGGATGCGCACGGCGATGACACGTGCGAAAATCCCTCCGATGCCCAGCCCGACCACCGACCGCGAGCCGATCGAGCCCCTTTTCGCCCACGACAAGCGTCGGTGGCTGCGCGTCTGGGGATTGACGCAGAGCGCGGCGCTGCTCGTCGCCTGCGGGACGATGATCGGCGGCGCGCGCGGCCGGAACGGAATTCTCGTCTCGGGGCACGCCGGTCGCGCGATCGCGCTCTTCGCGCTGCTGATCGTCTACCACGTCGTCGGGCTGCGCGCGCACGACTGGATCATGCGGCGCCGCTGGGCGGTCGCGACGTTCGTCCCGCTCGGCTGGGCGATCATCCTCGCGTCGCTGTCGATCGCGTCGGGGTTCAGCCTCCTCGTGCTCGGCGCCGTGATCCAGGGGTTCATCTTCCTCCCGTTCAGCTGGGCGATCGCGACGTTGACGCTCGTCATGACAACGCTGATCGCGACCGTGATCGGACGGGCGGGACAGCGCGACGTGACCGTCACCGTCGCCGCGACGGGCACCATCCTGGCGATGGGGATCATGATCGGCACGGTGATGGCGTACATCAATCACGTGAATCGCGACTCAGCGATCCGCGCGCGGCTGCTGAAGGAGCTCGACGAAGCGCAGCGCGATCTGGCCGAGCGCGCGAAGGAAGCGGGCGTGATGGAAGAGCGCCAGCGGCTGGCGCGCGACATCCACGACACCCTGGCTCAGGGATTCGCGAGCGTCGTGCGCCATCTCGAGGCGATCGAGCTGTCGTTCACGTCGCACGAGACGGCGAGCGATATGATGCATCGCGCGGCGCCGCACCTGGCGCATGCGCAGGACGTGTCGCGCACGAGTCTCGCCGAGATCCGGCGGCTGGTGTGGGCGCTGCGTCCGACGCCGCTCGCCGAGTCGACGCTGGGGGCGGCGATCGAGCGCATCGTCGCCGCGTGGAGCGAAGCGAACGGCGTGCTCGCGAGCTGTGTGATCGACGCGCTGCCGCCGCTCACTCCGGATGCCGAAGTCGTGTTCCTGCGCGCGACGCAGGAGGCGTTGAGCAATGTCGCGCGACATGCCGGCGCATCGAAGGTCGCCGTGACGCTGCACGCGGTAGACGGCGTCGTGCTGCTCGGCGTCGAAGACGACGGGCGCGGCTTCGCGAATGCAGACGGCGTGGCGAGTGGCAGGATGGGACTCGCCGGAATGCGGGAGCGCGTGCGGCCGTTCGGCGGCCACGTGATGATCGACAGCGCGATCGGCAGCGGAACGAGCGTGACGATCGCCCTTCCCTTGCCCGCCATCAGCGGCGCGGTCGCATGAGCGGTAAAGTGCGCATCCTCGTCGTCGACGATCATCCGATCGTGCGCAGCGGGCTGACGAGCGTGTTGTCGAGCCAGAGCGACTTCGACGTCGTGGGTGAAGCGGCGAACGGCGACGAGGCGATCACCCAGGCGGCGCGGCTCGAGCCCGATCTCGTGCTGATGGACCTGCGGATGCCGGG
>CBHWBX010000102.1:0-11075 GCA_966111935.1 uncultured Gemmatimonadaceae bacterium | reverse complement strand
GAACATGTAGTACGTCTGCCAGTTGAAGTCGTACTTCGGCACGTTGAGCAGCATGCGCGACGCACTGTCCGGCGTCTCCAAACGGTACTCCCACCGAGTGCCTCGCAGATGCGTGTGCGGCATCAGCCCCCAGATCTTGATCGCGCGGCCGAATCCCAGCTCCGCCGGGACCGCGACGTCCTTCTGTCCCGCGGGAATCGTGAACTGTCCGTTGTAGAACGCGCTCGCGAAGATCTCCTCGGCCGGCGCGGCTTTAGCAAACTTGAAACCCACTCCGGTGCGATCGGTCATCGCGTGACCGTGCGCCGTGTAGTGCATCTGGAACGTCAGCACCGTGTGCGGCCGCAGCCGGAGCGCCGTCCCTTCAGGGAAGCGGATCACGCTCGTCCCCGGCACGTAGGTGCCGATCAACACTCCCAGGTTGTTCGGCGGCGCGTGCGCGTCCGTGCGCGGCGGATCGTCGGGGAGTGAGTCCTTCGGATTGCGAATCAGTGTCGGCTGAGGACGGGGTGCCGCAGGCGCGCCGGCGGGTGCCGGTGCGGGAGCCGTCGCCGTCGCCGGCCGCGGTGCCGGCGGGACGTACGCGTAGACGAGCACGTGATGCACGACCTCGCGCGCGACCGGCATGATCTCGATCGCCTGCACCCACTTGTCTTCGCTGATGTCGAGGGGAATCTGGAAGTACTGGTAATCGACCTTCCCGCTCGCCGGCACGTCGAACCCTTCCTTCATCGATGCGACGAGATCCGGCTCGCCGATCGCCCACTTCGCCGAGTAGTCGGGCACCGGCGGCTGCTTCGAGAGATCGCCCGGCTTCGCCCCCGAGGCGACCCAGCGAAGGATCGTGTTGCGCTCATCGTCCGAAAGCCGACGGTCGTTCGCGAACACTCCGTGCGGCGCATCCGCATGCCAGGGCGGCATCGCGCGCTGCTGCACCGCGCCCTCGATGTCATCGACGTGCGCGCGCGCCGAGTCGTAGCGGGTGAGCGTGAATGGCGCCATGCCGCCGTCGTGGTGGCAGGTCGTGCAGTTCTTATAGAAGACCGGCGCCACGTCCTCGGCGAACGTCGGATCGGCGGTGTGCGCGCCGAGTGGCTTCGCGCGCTGCGTCGCGACGAGCGCGACGCCGACACTCACGATACCTGTTGCCTGCATCAATCGCCTGGACGATTTCATAGGCTCCGCCGGAGTGGTAGGGAATCAAAGATTCAGCCGGTCGGGGAAAATGCAACGGCGGGAAAATCCAGACGGCGCGAAATCCCAGACGGCGCGAAATCCCAGACGGCGCGAAATCCCAGACGGCGCAAAGGTCGCGAACTGCGGTGCGACCTACCTGCGGTGTGACCTAACTGCGCGTGGGGCGTAACAGCGGCGGCGCGGAAAGCGGTGTCGTCCTGAGAGTGGCAGCGATGAAGGACCCCTGTGCGCCGCGGAGGAGCTCGCGTCAGTGCCGAGGGGGCCTTCGCTGCGCTCAGGATGACCAACGTCCTGCGCAGCAATGCCATGCCGCTGTTCGCGTCGCTCGCGTCGTTCGCGTCGTTCGCGCAGTTCGGGATCTCGCGCAGTTCGGGATCTCGCGCTCTTTGGGACTCTGCGCCGTCTGGGATTCCGCGCCGTTCGGAATTCCACGCCGTTCCGGACTCCGCGCCGTTCACTCGCCCCTTCGCCCCGTCACTCTCCCGCCGGGCCCAACCTCCCCCTTCCGGCGGGCCGAGCCAGGCACTGGTATCGTTACGACACCGCGCGGCCCGACGTCGGAGGCGTGACGCGCCGGCGCGAGTCGACGCCGAGCTTCGCCAGCACCCTCTCGACATGGTGCCGCACCGTATGTTCGCTGATGCCGAGCCGGCTCGCGATCTCGCGATTGCTGAGGCGGATCGCGAGGAGTCGGGCGACTTCGTCTTCGCGCGTCGTCAGGAGCGTGTTCGGCTCGCGCGTGCTTTCCCAGACGACTTCGATGCGGACCGTCCCGGTTCGCTCGGTGTCGGGGTCGTCGATCCTGAGCGTCAGTTGCGTCGGATCGGGTGTAGGCGCGGCAGGATCAGCGCTCCGCGCCAGCCTTTCCAGATGACCGGCAATCTCCCGCAGCGACGAGGCTTTCATTGGGCGCCCAGGGTGAAACTGCATCGTTTCGCGCCAGCCAACGTACTTTCAAACGTTTATCATCACAAGGCACTGAAACAATGTGATACAGGTCACTCAAGTTTGACCTTTGTGTAAAAACGCAATGGGTCGTTCCTGCCCATGTGCCCCCAAGCTATCGAGCGTAGACTCCCCGCGCTTGGCCCAACAATGGATCAGACTGCCATTGAACGGCCCACCCGACCCCCCCCGTGGAAGGAGTCTCGATGTCGTTTCTCCCCGCTGGACGCGCGCGCCGCTGGCTCGCCCTGTCCGCCGCCGCCGCGCTCGTCGCCGGCTGCTCTGATCGATCCCTCACCAACGACCGCGCGTCCGAAACGGGCGAGCACCCGCCGACCAGCGCTCCGCCGGCCCCTCAGGTCGCGTCGTTCTCCGTCGCCGGTGAGCAGACGTTCACCGAAGTGATCAATTCCGGCTATCACTTTGGCGAGTACCTGTATTACAACGGCGACTGGGGATGGCAGCATCGCTTCCCGCTGTACAACACGCCCGGCGTGACGATCACGTCGGCGAAGCTCTACGTCTACGCGTACGACGTCGACGCCGAACCGTCGCAGGGCCTGAATGGGGAGTACGACGCGATCTCGGTCGACGGCACCCGCCTCAATCCGGGCTACCTGCAAGGGGCGAACGCCACCTGGTCGACGACGACCTTCGACGTGCCGGTCAGCGCGATCACCGATGACGGAAACGTCAACGTCGCCATCGACATCGACATCTATCACAACTCGCCCGTCTGGGCGACGCAGCTCAACTCGAGCACGCTCGTCGTGACGTACACGCTCGGCCCGGTGAACCAGGCGCCGTATCTGCCGACGCTCAGCGGCACGCCCGCGGGTAACGTCGAGAAGAATCAGAGCATGACCGTGAACGTCACGGGCCCGGCGCAGCCCGATCCCGACAACGATCCGGTGACCTACGAGTATCGCTGGTTCCTTGACACGGGAACGGGCGGCTATCTCGATCCATCGGTGCACGGCCGCGGCACCTTCACCGGCTCGACCGTCCCGGCGAGCGCCACGCAGCTCGGCGATCACTGGCGCGTGCAGGTCACGCCGCGCGATGACAAGGGCGCGATCGGCCCCTACGCCACGTTCACCTTCGGCGCCGTCGTGCCGGTGTCCGACCAGACGCCGCCCGTGATCACGCCGAAGGTCGTCGGCACGCAGGGCTCGAACGATTGGTACACGAGCGACGTGACGGTGTCGTTCACCGTGACCGACGCTGAGTCGGCGATCAGCAACGAAGTCGGCTGCGGTACGCTGACGATCAACACCAATCAGGCGGGCCAGGAAGTCAGCTGCTCGGCGACGTCGTCGGGTGGTACCTCCACGTCGAAGGTCACGATCAAGCGCGACGCGACCGCGCCGACGATCAGCGGCACCGCCACCGGCACGCACGGCGCCGGCGACTGGTTCATCGATGACGTGGCGATCGCGTTCACGGCCTCTGACGATATCTCGGGCGTCAGCTCGACGGCCGCGTGCGCGAAGACGCAGACCACCGACACCGACGGCCACACCTACGACTGCACGGTCACCAACGGCGCCGGTCTCACCGCGACCGCGTCCGTCGGCGTGAAGCGCGACAAGAGCGCGCCGGTCATCACCCCGACCATCGTCGGACCCCAAGGCAACAACGGCTGGTACACCGGCAACGTGAACGTCAGCTTCGCGACGAGCGACAACGTCTCGGGCATCACCTCGGCGCCGTGCGCGGCGTCGTCGCTGACGACCGACACGCCGAGCCAGTCGTACAGCTGCGCCGCGACCAACGGCGCCGGCCTGCAGAACTCGGTGACCGTGACCGTGAAGCGCGACGCGACCAAGCCGTCCGTCGCGATCGTCGGCAATGCCGGCAGCTACACCGTCGATCAGACGGTGAGCATCGGCTGCAGCATCTCCGATGCGCTCTCGAACATTGCCACGCAGAGCTGTAACGGTGCGAGCGGCGCTGCGTACACCCTCGGCCTGGGCGCGCACGCCGTGTCGGCGAGTGCCACCGACAACGCGGGCAACGCGAACGGTGCGTCGGGCAGCTTTACCGTGAACGCGACGACGACGAGCGTTTGCGCGCTCGTGCAGCGCTGGGTCAGCGCGGCCGGTATCGCGAAGTCGATGTGCTCGAAGCTGGACAACGCGCAGGCGGCGTTCGATCGCGGCAGCATCGGTGCCGGCGACAACCAGCTCGATGCGCTGATCAATGAGATCGACGCGCAGTCCGGAAAGGCGATCTCGTCGAGCAATGCGGCGACGCTCGTCTCGCTCACCGGCGCGCTGAAGAAGTAAGTCCTGAAGGAGGAGTAGCGCTCAGGATCGCGCAAAAGCTGTCATCCTGAGCGCGAAGCGCAAAGGACCGCTCTGCCTCGAGGCGATGCTCATCGCCTCGGCGCGGAGGGGTCCTTCGCTTTGATCGGCATGACTTTAAGGGTGCAACGCAAGCGCCATGGCCACGCGGTACCAGCGTTCGACCCTCATTCTTCCTCGCCGCCCCTTTCGCCGCCGAGGGCGGCAAAGAACGACGCGACCGAAAAGGTCAACGCTTCCGCCGCTCCCGCTGGATGCCAGATCAGCTCGTCCGATGCGACGTCGATCCGCCCGTCGCCAGGCGTCGATCGCTCGAATACGCGCGCGTCGCCGTCGACGACCCAGTACTCGGCCACGCCCTCTTCCCGATAGATCTGCCGCTTCGAGACCCGATCGGCGCGCGAGGTCGAAGGCGAGACCACTTCGACGGCGAGCAGAAGCTTCCCGATTTCGTCGTAGCTCATCGGCCGACGCCCATTGACCAATGCCGCCACGAAGACGTCGGGCTGGACGAGGCGACGCGTCGAGAACTGAACGTCGGCAGGCGCTATCACGAGATGGCCGACGCATTCTCGGTCCAAGTAGTCCGCGAGGATCCGTGCAAGCCGCAGCACGATGTCCTGGTGCATCAGCGACGGCGCGGGCGTCACCAGCAGCTCGCCGTCGATGACCTCGTATCGATTGCCGTCGTCCGGCAATGCGTGGACGTCGTCCACAGTCCAGAGCTTGGTCTCGGCAGCCACCTGTCCCACGCCTTCCTCCTCGGCAAGGATCCGCGCGCTCGCATGTGCCGAGGATGCATCGCGAGCGTTGTCGACACGCCATCGAACGAATGCGCCTGCGCCGATTCCCTTCCGCCGAGCCTATGCTCGGCGCCCCAGCCGAGTCAAGATCAGGCGCGACCGGCGACCCGCGACCCGAGCAGTCCTAACGCAGCGCCCACCCCGGCGATAACGTAGACCTCTTATCCCCAGCCGCAGTCAAGGACCCCAGAATGCGCCTCCGCACCCTCGCCCCGGCCGCCCTCGCGCTCTTCTATAGAAGCGTCCAGGCCCAAAGCGCCCCCCAGCAGGCCGGCTCCGCCAAGGACCCGACCGCGAAGAAAGCGCTCGGCATCGACGACTACACCAAGTGGCATAACATCACGTCGTCCTCGATTTCGAGCGACGGCAAGTGGGTCACCTACGTAGTCGCCCTGATGAACACCACGCAGGCCGAGTCGAAGCCGGTGATGCACCTGCGCGAGCTGGCGAACGACAAGGAGATCGAAGTCGCGAACGCGTCGACGTCGGCGTTCTCGCCCGACTCGAAGTGGATCGCGTACGACGTCGATCCGACGGCAGCGAACGGACGCGGTGGCCGTGGCGGTCGCGGCGCTCAACCAGCAGGCAGCTCCTCGACTCCCGATCCCCGATCCTCGATCCGCCGCGTCGAGTTGAGAAATCTCGCCACCGGCGCCGTGCAGTCCTGGCAGGACATGGGCTCGTTCACCTTCTCGGCGACCTCGAACTATCTGATCCTCCGTCGTCGTGCCGCAAATGCGAATGGGGCGAGCGGTGGACGTGGCGGCGCACCCGCTGGTGCACCCGCCGCTGAACCAACCGGCCCGCGCGGCAGCGACGTCATCCTGCATGATCTCGTCTCCGGCCGCGATCAACTTCTAGGCAGCGTCGCCGACATCGCCTTCAACAAGGCCGGCGACCAACTCGCGTATACGGTCGATGCCGCGCCGCGCGACGGGAACGGCCTGTTCGTGATCGATCTCGAGAGCGGTCGCGTGAACCCGGTCGACAACGACGCGAAGGTCTACAGCCGTCTCCAGTGGAACGACGCCGGCAATGCCGTCGCAGTGCTCAAGGGCAGCGAAGTCGAAAAGATGCGCGAGAAGTCGAATGCATTGTTGGTGTGCAATGTCATCCCGAGCTCAGCGAGGGGTTTCGCCGGAGAAGCAGGGACCTGCAACACGCTCGCCGAAGCCAGTCTCCCCAAGGGGTTCGTAGTTTCTGAACGCGCCGCGCTCGATTGGAGCGGCGACGGCAAGCGTGTCTTCTTCGGCATGAAGGAACAGAGCGCCGCGCCCGACACCGCGCGTCGCAAGTCCACCGACGAAGCCGCCGACGTCGACGTCTGGAACACCAAGGACGATCGCATTCAATCGGTGCAGATGACCCGCGCCGACGCCGATCGGAACTTCACCTACCGCGAATCGTTCGAGATCGCGCAGAACAAGTTCGTAAAGCTCGCCGACAGCACCATGCGCGACGTGCAGGTCACCCAGGACGGCCGCTGGGCTGTGGGCCAGGACGCGCGCGCGTACATCTCAGACTACAAGCGCCCCGCCGCCGACATCTATCGCGTCAACACCGCGACCGGCGAGCGCACCCTCATCGCGAAGGGCCAGCTCACCGGCCAGAACATCATCGGCCTTTCTCCCGACGGCAGCCACTTCGTGTTCTGGAAGGACAACAAGTTTGCCGACTACACCCTCGACGCCGGGACGACGAAGACACTCGGCGGCGCGTCGAAGGTCAGCTTCGTCGACGTCGAGTACGATCACCCGGGCCCGAAGCCGAGCTACGGCATCGACGGGTTCACCACCGATGGAAAGGGCTTCGTCGCGCGCCACGACTACGATCTCTACTTCGTTCCGTTCGACGGTGGCAACATCGTCAGCCTGACGAAGGGCGTCGGCAGCAAGAACGAAGTCCGCTATCGCTACGTGCAGCTCGACGACAGCACTCCCAGCCCGTTCGCCGGCGGCGGCCGCGGCGGCCGCGCGAACGCCGTGAAGATCGATCTCACGAAGCCGATGGTGCTGAGCACCTACGGCGAGTGGACGAAGAAGGCCGGCTTCTCGACGCTGACGCCGGACGGCGTGCTGACGCCGATCGTGTACGAGGATGCCGCCTTCAACACCCCCGTGAAGGCGACGAAGGCCGATGTGTATCTCGTGCGTCGCGAGACCTTCACCGAGTTCCCCGACCTCCGCGTCGCGAACGGCATCGCGCAGTTCGCGAGCGCGAAGAAGATCAGCAACGTGAACCCGCAGCAGTCGGAATACCTGTGGGGTCACCGCCAGCTCATCGACTTCAAGGACAAGGACGGCCATCGCCTCCAGGCGCTGCTCACCCTGCCGGATGATTATAAGCCGGGCGAGAAGCGCCCGATGCTCGTGAACTTCTACGAGAAGAACTCGCAGAACCTGCATCGCTACGCGCCGCCGTCGTTCGTGACCGGCATGGGCTCGATGCCGACGCAGGCGGTGAGCGACGGGTACATCACGCTGGTGCCGGACGTCTACTTCCACACGGGATCGTCGCACTCGGACATGCTGAACGCGGTCGAGGCGGCGGTGCGGAAGGTGATTGCGCTCGGCTACGCCGATCCGAAGCACATCGGGATCAACGGCCACTCGTACGGCGGCGAAGGCGCCGCGTTCATCGGCACGCGGTCACGCCTCTTCGCGGCGGTCGGCGTCGGCGCGGGCGTGAGCGATCTCTATCAGGACTTCAGCCAGAACTGGGGCTGGGCGTACCAGGTGCCGGGCGGTTCGGGGGCGAACGGCAACGACTACTACCTGTACGGGCAGGGCCGCTGGGGCTTCTCGCCGTGGGAGAAGCCGGAAGTCTACATGAGCGAGTCAGCGTTGACGCACGTGCCGGAGGTGACGGCGCCGTTCCTGATCATGCATGGGACGGCGGATCCGACGGTGGCGTTCCAGAACGGTCTCGGGCTGTACAACGCGCTGCGGTACAACGGGAAGTCAGCCGTTTTGTTGGCGTATCCCGGGGAAGGGCACGGGCTGCGTGGGATGGCGAATCGGAAGGATCTGACGATTCGGTACTTCCAGTTCTTTGATCACTACCTGAAGGGTGCGCCGGCGCCGAAGTGGTTGGAGCAGGGCGTGCCGTACCTGCAGAAGAACGCGGTGGAGGCGGGAAGCGTCGTGCCGTAAGCTCCCCGCGCGCTCGTTAGTGTGGGGGGGAGCCAGCCCGCTCGTCATCCTGAGGAGCGTCAGCGAGGAAGGACCCCTGTGCGCCGAGGAGATCGCCTCGGTACGCAGGGGTCCCTCGCTTTGCTCAGGATGGGGTTTCATTCACCCAGTCGTCGAGCGCCACGAACTCACTCTGGATGGGAGAGCACGACGCCCCACTGCGTGCTTCACGCCATAGCCGAGATGTCTTCTTCGGCCGGCGGGCATTATCAAGACTCTCGTCCGGAGGCTAAGGTACCCTTATCCTCGGTCCAACGGGAAATGCGCGATCGCCCCGGACTTAGTGGACGACATTACAGAGGTGGAACAGTCGCAGAACCTTTATTTTATGAGACTTCCTTGCAGCTCGCGTAGCGTTAAGGAACTACGAGGTTGGTCGAATATTATAGCATTTTAATTGTCGCTTTTAGGGACATTCGTCTACATGTTTGGGGCTCCCCCTCCGCGCGGAGTACCCTTTGTTGAAAACCCGCCTCCCACTTAGCATTGCTGCCTTCGTCTCTTTGGTCGGCTGTGCAGCGCCTGCCTCGAGTGACGCCCAGACGCGAGCACCCGTCCGGCAGCAAGGTGATACGGTCGCCAATCCGGCCGCGCCCGCGACTAAACTCGAGGCTTTCAAGCCATCGGCCGGCTCTGTCGTCACTGTTGGCTATGACGAACTCGGAAAGCTTAATGGTGTGTCCGTCGATGCTCGCGAGATGCGCGATAGCCGTGGGGCGGTCGTCCGCGGGCTAATTGTCGAGGTAAAGGAAACCCAGTATCGAGCGGAAAAGGCATTTGTCGACGAGGATGAACTGCCCGAGTTGTTGAAAGGTGTGGACGCGATTCTGGCGGTAAAGGCCAATCCGACGTCGTTCAAGCAGTTTGAGGTGCGGTATCGCACGAAGGGCGACCTGCAGATCGTGGCCTTCAACGGCTCGCGCGGCGACATTTCCTTCGCGATTCAGGTGGGCCGCATCTCGAGCGTGGATGCCTTTCTCTCGGAAGCAGAGATGCAGCGGGTTCGGGCCATGATTGACGCCGCGGCACAAAAGCTCAGATCCGCACCAAGCAAGTAGAGCCGACGTTACACCATCCCTCAGCGGAGGCCTAGCGAAGCGAACGCTAAAGCCGTCGAGGGAGCTATTACGATGCGTTTCGCGGGATTCCGGTACGATTCCCTCGCACCTTAGCTGGTTCTCAGTCGGCCAGCACCTTCTTGGAGGGCGACAGAATGGGCCTGATTCGATGTCCAGACTGTGGGCGTGATGTGTCCGATTCCGCGACCGCGTGCCCGCAATGCGGCCGCCCCGTGACTCAGCGTGCAGCACGCCAAGCGGCAAGCAAGAGTGCGCCCCCAAAAAAGGAAACGGGCTGCGTCACGACTGGGTGCGCGGTTTTCATAATCGTGGGTGTTTTCGGCGCGATTATCGGCCAATGTGGCGGTTCGAAGACATCCACCCCATCGGAACCGGCGGAGCCGTCCACAAGCATGGCTTATGTGATGTGCCAAGATTTTGTGAAAAAGCGATTGCGTGCACCTGGCACAGCGAAATTCCCGGGAATGTTCGAGGAGACGTCCAGTCAGGCGACTACAGCGCTCGGGAGCAACTCCTTCCGTGTGCGATCTTGGGTCGATGCGCAAAACGGTTTCGGTGCCCTTATCCGCAATGACTACGTCTGCAAGGTTACCTATACCGGAAGTGACAACTGGCGTCTCGACGACCTACAGATGAATGGCCGCTGATGTGCGCGAAAGACGAAGCACGTCTCCGAGGCTGTATTGGCGTGTATCTCGATACGTTCGAACTCCAGGCAAGCCCCTTCTACGAGAAGCTTTGGCGACTCGGTTTTCGGGACACTCGAAGACTACCAACCTGGACATCGTCGCTTCTTCCTGCAGAAGCGCCTCGGTCCCTCGGACCGGTCAGCTAACGAACGCCGAAGCCGACGAGTGCCGTCCGCGCCCCATTCGCCGCGCACCTTGGGATCTCGCTTTAGTACTTTAGTATCGTGCCCTAGGGAGTCTGCAACCCAGCTGGGCGCTAGGACGCAACAAGCTAATCTTTGGAGTCAGGATGTGAGTTCGCTAGTTCTGGAGCTTCAACGCGACGCATTAGATTCGCGCGTGCCGGTTGCTGACCTATTACGCAAGGCGATTGTTGTTGCCAAGAAGCTCGACATCCGCGAATTCGAAGACTGGGCTTCTCACGAGCTCGCGGGGTATGCGCCCGAAGCCGAGCTACCGCCGTATCGAATCATTCGAGGCGAAGTCAAAGCCTGGAATCCATACCACGGCTGGATTCCCATGGTTATGCAAGATACCGAATATGCGGAACGCCTATCCAAGCGCGGGAACAACCAAGGTGTGGCTGAACTTGAAGCGCTGCTCCAAGGCAGCGAAAAGGGCGTTCTTCAAATGCCGTTTTCGAAGGCGGTTGAAGCGCGCCTAATGGCCGGCGCGAACGTTCCGCTCGTGCCGACTCTCATCGTCCCTCGCACCGCGATTGTCGGGATTCTAGATACGGTTCGAAATACGGTGCTCAACTGGTCTCTTCGGCTCGAGAAGGACGGGATTCTAGGCGAAGGGATGTCGTTCAGTCCAGCCGAGCGAGAAAGGGCCGCCGAACATGTCTACAACGTCACCCATTTCC
>CBHWBX010000101.1:0-11094 GCA_966111935.1 uncultured Gemmatimonadaceae bacterium | reverse complement strand
GAGGGCGGCGACGACACGGGCGACGACGATCAGCTCGATTTCACCGTCGAAGGCGCCACCGAGACGGGTGGCTCGACGCGCCAGCGCATCCAGACGCCGCCGGCGCAGACGGACGAGCAGATTCGCGACTCGCTGATGCAGATCGGCTTCGTCCTGCCGCTCAACGCGATCCGCGCGCTGACGAAGGACGAGCGCCTCGCCATCGAGTCGTACATCGGCCAGGTCATCGCGGCCGGCACGATCGGCGGGGCGGTACCGGACGAGCCGACACCGGTCGCGTCGATGGCCGTGCCGTACGCGAAGATCCACGAGCGCATCACGCTCGGCCCCTACGGCGTCGTCGACAAGACGGACGGCGACGGGCACTGCTGGGCGATCGTGCACGGGGAGTCGGGCGACGTGAAGGACTCGTTCGCGGATCCGATCGACGCGGAGTTCTTCTGCGCGCAGTTCAACCTCGAGCGGCTGCGCAATTCCGAGATGAGCGAGGAAGAGGTCAGCCGGTGGGTGGAAACGGGGCCGTGGGGCGTCGAGGGCACCGAGGACGGCGGCTACGAGATCGTCGCGGGCACGGAGAAGGAGAAGTGCGCGTCGGTCGAGGACGCCTTTGGTCGCGCCGCGCGTTACAACCGCAGCATTGCGCAGCGTGGCGCCGGCGAGAGCTGGACCGAGCCGAAGCCGTCCGTGGTCGACGGCGATGCGCTGCAGGAGCTCGAAGCGGCGAAGGAAGCGGGCGAAGCGCAGGCCGAGGCTGAACCCGTCTCCGCTGAGTAGCACAGCGTCATGCGATACGCGCAGCGGTGCATCGGGGAGTGTGGGCAACCGTTGGGGATCTCCGCGTTTCGAACGAGCGCGGAGGGGGTGAGGGACTCGGTGTGCCGCTCGTGTCGCAGGGCGGAAGCGCGGCGGCGGGATCTGGACCGTCGCGCGGCAGGCATGCGCCGGAAGCGGCGCATTCGATCGCTGGAGCAGCAGTTGTCCGAAGTGAGTGAACGATTCGAACGCGAGCGCGCGATCCTGCAGGCGAAGTTGATCGTGGCTCGTTGCACCGTCCAACCGTAACACCGAGGCGAACGCCCAATGGCACGGAAGCCCCGCACGCCGAGCGTCAACCCGCTCGCCAAATTCAAGTCAGCCGCGGCGCAGGAAGTCGCGAAGATTCTTGAGAGCGAGCAGCTCACGCAGACGGAAGCTGCGTACATCCTCAAGGATGCGCCGTCGCAAATCTCGCTCGTCACGTGCGGGAAGACGCGTGGCTTTTCTGAGGCCCGCTTGATCCGCATGCTCGCTGGCCTGGGCCGCGACATCGAGATCACCGTCAAGCCGGCGCGTGGGAAGAAGGGTCGCGTCACGCA
Organism: uncultured Gemmatimonadaceae bacterium; assembly: GCA_966111935.1. Classification (GTDB taxonomy): domain Bacteria; phylum Gemmatimonadota; class Gemmatimonadetes; order Gemmatimonadales; family Gemmatimonadaceae; genus JAQBQB01. The sequence continues at coordinate 9,739 of CBHWBX010000101.1, read as the reverse complement.
TCGCTTCCTCGCGGCCTGACGATGACGACGCTCCATCTCGCTCCGAACTTCGACCTCCCGCTCGACGCCGCGACGCGCCGCATGGCGATTCTCGCGATGTCGGGCGCGGGGAAGTCGAACGTGGCCGTCGTCCTGGCCGAGCAGATGTACGCGGCCGGCATCCCGTGGGTCGCGATCGATCCGAAGGGTGATTGGTACGGCGTGCGCTCGAGCAAGAGCGGGAAGGGGCCGGGGTTACCGATCCCGATCTTTGGTGGGCTGCACGGGGACATTCCCCTCGAGCCGACCGCAGGAAAGCTCATCGGCGAATTGATCGTCGCGCAGCGGCTGACGTGCGTCCTCGACATTTCCGAGTTCGAGGACCGCCAGAAGCAGTGGGGTTTCCTCATCGACCTCGGCGAGACGTTGCTGCGCCGCAATCGCCAGGCGCTGCATCTCTTCCTCGAGGAAGCGGACGAATACCTCCCGCAGCGGACGTCGGAGAAGGGGAACTTGCCGAAGTGTCTCGGCGTCTGGCAGCGCGTGGTGAAGCGCGGCCGGTTCCGTGGCATCGGCTCGACGCAGATCACGCAACGCAACGCCTCGCTCAACAAGGACACGCTCTACATGGCCGAGGCGCTCATTGCGATGCGCGTCACGGGCAAGGCGGATCGGGAAGCGGTGCGCGGCTGGGTCGAGTACAACAATGCGAGCGATGAGATCGCGGCGTCATTGCCGACGCTGCGCGACGGCGAGGGATGGGTGTCGTCGCCGGCGTGGTTGCGGCTGACCGAGCGCGTGCAGTTCAACCGTCGCCAGACGTTTGACTCGGGCTCGACGCCGATTCACGCGATCGGGAAGTCCGCACCGCCCGCGACGCTTGCCGACGTCGACCTCGCGGCGCTCAAGGTCGAGATGGCCGCGACGATCGAGAAGGCGAAAGCCGACGATCCGACCGAGCTGCGCAAGCAGATCGACGCGCTGCGGAAGGAAAACCGCGAGCTCTCGCGCGGCATCGGCCAGGCGACGTCAGGGAAGGCGATCCTGCAGATGATCGACCAGGCGGAGGCGCCGTTGCGCGCGAAGATCCGAATGCAGTCGGCCGTCATCGATAGCATGCGGAGCGCTCTCGGTCGCCGCACGAGCGCGATTAGCAAGCTGTGTGATGAAGTCGGCGCGATGGCGCGTGCCGATATCGCCGAATACGACACCTTGAAGAATGCTGCTGAGGCATCCCGTGGCGACGTGCAGCTCGGTAACCACGAGAAGGGAACGGGCGCTAATCAACCCTCAGCGACGACGGTTCGGCCGCAGGCTCGGAGCACGACGAGGCCGACCGTCACCCACGAAGGACTGAGCGGCGTCGAGCAGAAGATCCTCAACACGCTCCGCGGGCTCGAGGATCTCGGCGTCTCGCCCGTCGACAAGGCGACGTGTGCCGCTCTGGTCGGGTACCACCCGAACGCGAAGAGCTACGCGAACGCGCTCGGCGCGCTGCGGACGTCCGGACGGGTCAACTATCCAGCAGGTGGTCAGGTGGAACTCACGGACGACGGCCGCGCCGTGAGCGAAAGCAGCCTCGCCGTCTCGACGGTGGACGAGCTCCACGCCGTGTGGATCGACAAGCTCGGGAACGTCGCCGAGAAGATCCTGCGACCGCTGTTGAACGTGTATCCGGCCACGGTGTCTCGTGACGCGCTGGCGGAAGCGGCCGGCTATCACCCGAACGCGAAGTCGTTCGCGAACATGATCGGGCGGCTGCGCACGCTCGGCCTCATCGACTACCCGCGCAAGGGCGAAGTGGTCGCGACGAAGGTGCTGTTCCCGGAGGGACTGTCGTGAAAACCGAGCAGACGCCGGCGCCGCGCCGGCAGGACGTCACTACCGAAGTGATCCGGTCGGCCGAGGCGCTTGACTTCGACGCCTGGGCGCGCCGATTGGTGGGGTACGTCCTCGAGCACGAGGGCGTGAAGGTCACGTCTACCTCCACCGCCGCGTAGCGAACATGCCCGATCTCCGCTCCCTCCGCTGCGTCGTCTATCGACGCGTCTCCACCGAACGCCAGGCGGGTGAGGTCTATACCTCGCTCGAAGATCAGGACCGCGCGTGCCGCGAACTTGCCGCGAAGCTCGGGCTTACGATTGGACACGTCTACACCGACGATGGATTCAGCGGCGCGACGATCGAGCAGCGGCCGGCGATGCGCGAGTTGATCGCCGACTGTCGTGCGGCCGAGCGCCGGCGCGATCCCGCGTATGTGCTGGTCCTCAACGATTCGCGTTGGGGACGATTTCCGAACCCCGAAGAGGCGACATACTGGCGCTTCGAACTCGAGCGTCACGGCTGGCTCGTGCGGTTCGCCGAGAACGACGACACCGAAAACAAGCCGGTGCGCGCCCTGATGCGCGCGCTCGTTGCTGGCCAAGCCACTCAGAAGCGTGAGGACGTGAAGGCGAACGCGAAGCGCGGTATGAAGGGCACGGTCGATCGTGGCTTCTGGTGCTCGCAGGCGCCGTTCGGATACCGCCGCAAGGTCGTCTATCCGCCTGGGCGCGAGCGCGTGCTGGACACGGGGATGCGAAAGGCGATCGACGAGAAGATCGCGCTCACGCCGCACGAGGCCGAGGCGAAGATCGTCCGCGAACTCTTCGCGCGATTCGCGACGGGTGAGCATTCGACGCAGAGCCTCATCGAGTGGCTCAAGGGCGTGTCGAAGGAACGGGTGTGGAAGCACGCGATCGTGCGTACGGTGCTCACGAACCCGGCGTACGTCGGCGACATCGTCTTTGGCCGCGTGCCGAGCGATCGCAGCGAGCGCGCCATTCACCCGACGCGCGACCGCGCCGATTGGTACGTGAAGCGCCAGGCGCATCCGGCGATCGTCGACCGTGCGCTCTTCGACCGCGTGCAGGAGCTGCTCGAGCGCAACCGCCGCACGACGCGCGGCGTCCGTTCCGATTGGATTCTCTCAGGCATCGTGCGCTGTCGCTGTGGCGCGCACATGATCTCGGGCGGCGGCGGGCGCCGGGGGCGTCGCCACGGCGACGGCCACTTCGAACCGAGCTACCGCTGCTCGACGATCAACAAGGCGAAGGGCGCGCGGTGCCCGTTCGGCGGATCGATCGCGAAGAGCACGATCGAACGGGCGGTGATTCAGACGATCGCCAACGAGGCGTCGACCCCCGTCGCGCAGTCGCGCATCCTCGCGTTTCTCGACGAGGCGCTCGACGCGGCGCGGAGTACCCCGACCACCGAACTCGATGCGCTTCGTCGGGAGCGCGCGGCCGTCGCGCAGCGTCGCGAGCGCGTGCTCGATGCCATCGAAGCCGGCACGGTGAAGGGCGCGGACGCGAAGGCGCGGCTGGAGAAGCTGTCGATCGAGGACACGCGACTGCTCGCGCAGATCGAAGCCATGGCGACGCGCGCGGCCGACGAGACGATCGTGCGCGCGGATCGTGATCGGTTGGCGCAGCTGCTGTCGACGTTGCCGAAGACGATGATGGAACTCAGCGGGCCGGCGTTGCGCGAGCTCGTGCGCCCTTGGGTGAAGGACGCGGTGTTCAACACGGACAGCCGCGTGCTCCGGCTTGAGATCCGACACATTCCGAGGTTTTCTATGCTTTCAGACCCGATGGGAATGCCGGCGAGAGCATGTACTGGAACTGCTGGAACGGATACTGAACGCCGAAGTATTTCTCGAGCGACGTCAGCGCCGAGCCGACCTGGTTCTGAAGCGAGTCGACTTCGACTTCGCGGAAGCGCGACGGACGCACCCAGAGCGACGTGTTGCGCGGGCCGCCCTTCGCCGTGACCCACGGCCCGGCGGCGAACGCGAACAGGTAGGTGGGCAGGGGATCGCTCTCGCGGAAGTGGAACGTCCGCTCCGTTGTCGTCGAGTCGATGCGCTCCGTGATGCCGTTGCCGAGCGCCTGCCATCCCTTCGGCACCGTGAGCTGCAGCGTCAGGCGCGCCTTGAGGTCCGGCTGGTCGAAGCAGGGGAAGAGCGCATTCGCGTCCGAGGGAACGAGCAGCGTGTAGAGATAGTCGTTGCCGTCGCGATCGTCGTGAAAGCGGATGATGCTCGCCCCCGCCGGGGCGATCATCGACTTGAAGTCGGCGGTGACGACATTGTCCCCGACGCGCCCCGCGCTCGCCCGGAAGCGCAGGTGGGCGCCGTTGAACGTCGTCGCCGCGGCGGCGGCGTTCACGCGCACGTTGGTCAGGCTCGGACCGCGGAAGTCGACGACGACGTCGGTCGATCGCTTCGCGTTGAACCGGATCGTCACCGCGCCGCGCGCGGTATCGCGGGCGACGACCGACAGCGACAGTTGGTAGCGAATTGATCCTAAATCGCGCGCCCGCGCGGTCGCGAGCTCTTTCGAGACGCCGGGGCCCATCATCGGATCGGGCGCCGCCGTGGACGCGGAGCCGAGCGTCAGCGCGGCGACGGGGAGAAGCCGGAGCAGTGAGTGCATCCCAGACCTTACGGCATAGATTTTCCGCATGCAACTCACCATCCAGCTCCTCCACGCGGACGCGCAGCCCCCGCGCCGCGCGACCGAAGGCTCCGCCGGCTACGACCTGTGCGCCTACCTCACCGGGCGCACCGTGAAGTGCTCCGACGCCCAGCGGACCTGGGACGAGCCTGCGTCCGACGCCGCGTTCACCCTGGCCCCGCAGACGGCGGCGCTCATCCCGCTCGGCTTCAAGGCCCGTCTGCCGATCGGCATCGAGGCCCAGATCCGTCCGCGCAGCGGGACCAGCTTCAAGCGCGGGCTCCAGATCCCGAACGCCCCGGGGACCATCGACTCCGACTTCCCCGACGAATGGATGGTGATCGTACGCAACCCGACCCCGCATCCGATCCGGATCGACCATGGCGAGCGCATCGCGCAGATGGTCCTGTCGCGCTACGAGGTGCTCGCGATCGAGGCGGGGACCGTCGAGGTCTCGACGAGCCGGACCGGGGGGTTCGGGAGCACCGGGACCTAGAGAAAGAGCCCTTGCTCGGTTTGCTTGTGTCCCGGAGCCTGGACCGCTATATTATTTCGAGCGACACACGCGCTGAGTGCGTGGACAAGTTCCGAGCGTATCTGGGGCCTGCCGGATTGCGAGCAGGCCCTTTTTGCGTTTTGTCGCATGCACGTTGTGTCGGTCAGGACGGCATTTCCGGACTCCCCAACACAGCACAACAATACCAAGGAGTAGGACAATGCGTACGACTGGCACTGTGAAGTGGTTCAACGATGCGAAGGGCTTCGGCTTTATCACGCCGGCTGATGGACAGAAGGATTGCTTCGTCCACCACTCGGCGATTCAGGGCAGCGGCTTCAAGACCCTCGCCGAAGGCGAGTCGGTCGAGTTCGACATCGTCCAGGGGCAGAAGGGCCCCGCGGCCGAGAACGTGACCAAGCTGGGTCGCTAACTCTGGCCCGCGCAGAGTTGGGGGACGGCGTGCGCCACGTCCCCGCCGACGCGGATTGGCGCCGCGCGGTCGAGCCGTATACCGGCCCGAACGCGCGGCGCGCGGTGTGGGGGTCCGTCGGCCGCGCCCCCCCCGCCGACGGGTTTGGGCGCGGCGGGGTCGCGCCTTAAACGGGCCCCACCGCGCGCCGCGCGTCGTTTCAGCTGTTCACGACCGTGGGAGCTCTGGTCGTCGCGATGTGGGCGATCGACCTGGCGCTCGACACCTCGCGGTGGCTCGCGCTGCTCCTCGCGCTGCCGACCTCCGGTCTGCTTGTGCGGACCTTCATCATCATGCACGACTGCGCGCACGGCTCGTTCTTCGCCTCGCGCCGGCTCAACGACGCCACCGGTTTCGTCACCGGGGTGCTGACGCTGACGCCATTCGTCCAGTGGCGCCGCGATCATGCGCTCCATCATGCGTCGTCCGGCGATCTCGATCGCCGCGGCCATGGCGACGTGCCGACGCTCACCGTCAGCGAGTACCTCGCACGATCGCCCGGCGCGCAGCGCCGGTACCGGATCCTGCGACACCCGGCGGTGCTGCTCCTGGGCGGTCCGATCCATCTCGCGCTCAACCAGCGGCACCGCGGCCGCAGTCGCGCCACGCGCGATGCGCAGGTCGCGAGCGTCTGGCTGACCAATATCGCGATCGCCGTGATGCTCGGCGTCGGCGTCATGACGGCGGGCTGGGAATCGCTCGTGTTCGCCTACGCGTTGCCGTACTATATCGCGGCGATGGTCGGCGTCTGGCTGTTCTACGTCCAGCATCAGTTCGAGGACGCCTACTGGGCGTCACACCACGACTGGAACTATCTCGAGGCGGCGCTGATGGGCAGCACGCACCTGCGCCTGCCGAAGATCCTCCAGTGGTTCACCGGGAGCATCGGGCTACATCATGTGCATCACGTCGCGCCGCGCATCCCGAACTATCGCCTCCAGGCCTGCCACGACGAGAACACGCTCTTTCATCGTTCGCCCGTCGTGACGCTTCGGTCCGGCATGAGTGCCCTCCGGCTCACGCTCTGGGACGAATCGCTTGGCCAAATGATTCGATTCCGCGACCTCGCGTCGCGCAACTCCCTCGAGAACTCACCGTGAAGGAAGAAGCCATCGAAGTCGAAGGTGTCGTCTCCGAAGTGCTGCCCAGTGCGATGTTCCGGGTCACGCTCGCGAACGGACACACGCTGCTCGCGACGACCGCGGGCAAGATGCGGAAGTTCCGCATCCGCATCCTCGCCGGTGACCATGTCACCGTCGAGATGTCGCCGTACGATCTCACGCGCGGACGAATAACCTTCCGCCACAAGACGTGAGCGAAAAAAACGAGGGGCCTATCGCGAGATTCGCGACAGGCCCCACAATCGCTTTTACCGGAACCGGCAGGCTTCCGGTTCGCTAAGCAGATCCTGAAGCTTAGCGGCTTCCGGCGATCCTGCCGTTACGAGTTCCGTTAGACAATGGATCACCTCCTCGAATTTGCAGGTTCAACAAGTCTTCTGGTCGCGACCCTCGCGACGCACAATCGTACCCTAGTTCCGGAACAAAGGTTCCGCAACTCTTTCGCGGCCGACCCCGCCGCGTAGAACTTCCGGACGTCCCGGCCCGTACGATACAGAAATGCCTGCCGCAACAGCCGCCCGTCCGACCCGCTCATCTGCTGCTCCCGCCGCGCGCCGTAGCTCGTACTTCAACCTGAGCCGCGCGCCGCGATACAGCATTCTCTTCGCACTCCCGCTGCTGATCGGGTACGAAGCGCTCGCCGCGCTGCTCGCGCAGCCGGGGAAGGGAGAGCTGCGGAACGGCGCCGACGCGATCCTGCGCGCCGCCTTTACCGCTGCCGCCGGCCCGCGCGGCAACTCGATCTTCATGGCGGCGATCATCCTGCTCGGCGTCGGCCTCGTCATTCGCGACAAGCGGCTGAATCGCGACGCGTACCGCGGCGCCGTCTTCGTCGGCATGCTGGCGGAATCGGCCGTGCTCGCGGCGCTGTTCGGCATCGTCGTCGGGGTGACGACGGCGAAGCTGCTCGGCTCGCTGCACGCTCTCATGATCGCGCCGCAGCCGCTTGCCCAGATGCCCTGGCCCACGCGCCTCATGCTGTCACTGGGCGCGGGCCTCTACGAGGAGCTGTTCTTCCGCGTCCTGCTCGTCACGGGCCTCGCCGCCGGCGCGCGCGTCGTCCTCGGCTTCGGGAGGCGGGCCGCGGGGATCACGGCCGCCATCCTCGGCGCGATCATCTTCTCGGCGTTTCACTACATCGGACCCTACGGCGACCCGCTGCAACTCCAGTCGTTCGTCTTTCGCATGCTGAGCGGGCTCGCGTTCAGCGGATTGTATCTGTTGCGCGGCTTCGGCATCACCGCGTGGACGCACGCGCTCTACGACGCCTTCCTGTTGCTCGGCTGAGCCTGAGCGGTTTTCGTCGCGAGGGGAATCGTGAAGTAGAACGTGCTGCCGCGGCCGACGGTCGATTCGACCCAGACGCGGCCGCCGTGTGCCTCGACGAACGCTTTCACGATCGGCAGGCCGAGTCCTGCCCCCTCCTTGTGATTGCGTCCCTGCCAGAAGCGGTCGAACACGTGCGGAATTTCGTCGGCGGGAATGCCGACGCCGGTGTCGCACACGGAGAACGTCACTTCGTTGCCATCGACGCGCGCGCCGACGACGATCCGTCCGCCGGCCGGCGTGAGCTTCAACGCATTCGCCACGAGGTTCTCGAACACCTGGAGCAGGCGGTCGTGGTCGGCGCAGACGTCGGGGAGAGCTCGCGGCACGTCGACGCGCAGATCGATCTTCGCCTGCTCGGCGAGCCCGCTCTGCGCCGCGACGACGTCGTTGACCAGAGCCCGCGCGGACACGCTGTGCCGCTCGACCGAGAGGCGCCCGGCCTCGAATCGCGTGACGTCGAGGAGATCCTGAATCAGACGGTTCATTCGTTTCGCCGCCGTCTCGATCGCGGCTGCCGACTTCTGCCGGTCGGCATCGCTCTGCGCGTCCGGCATCTGGAGCATCGACGCGCGCATGAGGATGCTGCCGAGCGGATTGCGCAGATCGTGCGCGACGACGCGAAGAATTTCGTCGCGCGCCGTGATCGCTTCCTTCGTCGTCTCGAACAGCCGCGCGTTGTCGATCGCGAGGGCCAGCCGCTGTGCGACCTCCTCGGCGAACGCGACGTCGCTTTCGTCGAAGCGTCGATCTGAATCCGACGACACCAGCGCCAGCACGCCGAGCATGAGCCCGCGCGCCTGGAGCGCGACGGTGATGATCGACTTCGGCTCGAGTGCGTCGAGGAGACGCCGGTGTTCGGGCGACTTGGCGATCGAATCCAGATAGTCGTCGGTGACGTGCGGGACGAGCATCGTCTTCCGCGCCTCCGGCGAATGCATCGTCAGCAAAGCGCTTCGCCATCCCGGGCCGATCTTCTCGAATTCCTCGGCGAGCTTCTGCTTCGCGGGATCGCGCGCCGCGGTCGTCGTTCGCGTCATCGTCGGATGCACACTCTCCGGATCGTCGACGAGGTCGATCGCACACCCGTCGGCGACGCGCTCGACGAGAAGCTTCGCGGCGTGCCGGATCACCTGCGTGCGCTCGAGCGACGACGCGAGCAGCAGTCCGATCGCGGAGAGAACGCTGTCCTGCTCGGCGCGGCGACGCTCGCGCGTGACGTCGCGGACCACGGCGGTGAACGTGAGCTCGTTGCCGAGCCGGAACTTCGAGATCGCCGCTTCGGCGGTGAACTCGCTGCCGTCCTTCCGCAGTCCGAGCACGGCCATCACCCGCTCGCCCATGCGCCGTGCCGTCGTCGCCTCGTCCGCGAAATGGCGGATGTGCACGCGATGCACGTCGCGAAACCGTTCCGGAATCAGCATGTCGAGCGGCTGCCCGATCGCTTCCGCCTCGGTCCACCCGAACAGCTGTTCGGCCCCTTCGTTGTACATCGTGATGTGCTGCGATTCGTCGATCGAGACGATCGCATCGCTGGCGATCGAGATGATGCCTTCGATCTTCGCCTTCGCCCGACGCACCTCGTCTTCGGCGGCCCTGCGCTCGGTGATGTCGCGCACCACGGTCTGCCGGCGGCTGCTCGGCAGTACCGTAGTGCTCATCTCGACCGGCACGTACTTGCCGTCACGATGGCGAAGGCGAGCCTCGGTGAGCTCGGGCTCGCCTTCGCGCGGCGTTGCGTCCGGCGCGGGCAGCCGTCCGGTATCCGCCGGCGCGGTGACGTCCTGCATTCGCTTCCCCAGGATCTCGGACTCGCTCAGGCCGAGCAGACGGCATGCGGCCGCGTTTA
>CBHWBX010000100.1:0-11323 GCA_966111935.1 uncultured Gemmatimonadaceae bacterium | reverse complement strand
ACCGCCCTGCTGCTTTTTGCGCAGCGCGAGCTCGTAGTTCCATTTCGCGTCGAGGTCGTCGGGGCGCATGAGGATCACGCGCTTGTAGTAGACGAGCGCCGAGTCGAGCGACGGCGAGTCCTGTCCCTGCTGCGCGGCGAGCCCGATCTTGAGATGGGCGAGACCGAGGTTGAACAGCGACTGGTATCGCAGATCGTCGTCCTTCGAATCGACGAGCCGGCCGAGCGCTTCCTGCGCGCTCTCGTTCGAGTCGGCGGCGACGAGCGCCGTGCCGAAGTTGTAGAGGGTTTGCGGGGACTTGTCCCCGGCGGTCATCGCATCGCGGAAAAGCGTCGCCGCACGCGGAAACTGCCCGGCGTTGTACGCGGCGACGCCCTGCTGCGAGCGCGAGAGGCTCGCGCAGCCGTTCATGACGAGCAGGAAGAGCAACCCAGCGGCAGCAGCCGTCTCGGCGGCAGCGGCGCGGCGGCGGTGCCGGCGTCCCGAGCGCTCGATCAGGAACGTGTCGAGCAGCAGAAGCAGAAGCGCCGGGAAGAGGAACCACTGATAGCGCGGCGTCTTCGATTCGCCGCTCGACGTTGCCCGCGCCTGAGTGCGCAGCGATGAGAGCGCCGACTTCACCCGCGACGCCTTGTCGGTCTCGCCGGCGTCGATGAAGGTGCCGCTCGCCGCGTCGGCCGCGGCCTTGAGAAATTCCGGATGGTACTGAGTGATCACGGTGTTTCCTGCGTCGTCCTTCTTCGTGCTCGTCGTACCGTCGGCATTCTTGATGGGAATCGTCGTGCCAGTCGTGGTGCCGAAGCCCACGGTGACGAGTGCGACGCCCTGCTCGCCGGCTCGCTTCGCCTCCGCCTCGACGTCCTCGATCGGCTCGAACGCTTCACCATCGCTCATGACGACCAGAGCCTTGTCGGCGCCACTGTTCGTGAGCGTGGCGAGATCGACGCCCTGGCGAATCGTACGCGCGAGCGAGCTGCCGGCCTGCCCGACCACCGACGGATCGAGATTGTCGAGGAAGAGGTCGAGCGCGCCGGCGTCGATCGTGAACGGCGACAGCACGTAGCTGCGTCCGGCGAAGGCGAGCACGGCGATGCGATCACCGGGCGACGACGCGCGCAGGCGCCGCACTTCCTGCTTCATGCGCTCGAGGCGGCTCGGCCGCTCATCCTGCGCCATCATCGACAGCGACGCGTCGAGCGCGAGCACCATGTCGATGCCGCGCGAGCGCACGACGCTCTGCTCTTCCCCCCACCGCGGCCCGGCGACGGCAATCCCGACGAGCGCGCTCGCCAGACAGAGCCGCGTCATCCGCCACCCCGGCGGGACGAGCGTGTTCGGCGGAATCAGCCGCGAGATGACGTCCATGTTGCCGAGCCGCTCGAGGCGGCGCTTGCGCTGGAGATACGCGTTGCGGAGCACGACGAACGCGAGCAGCGGCAGGATCACCGCGAGCGGCAACAGCCAGATGTAGTCGAAAGCGATCTGGGTCATGGCAACGGTCCCCGGCGCGCGGCGAGCAGCAGCTCGACGACGAGCAGCAGCGTCGCGAGATAGAGCGGCCAACGGAACAGCTCCGTGTAGCGCACGTACGAGCGCGTGCGCACCGGCTCGCGCTCGAGCTGGTTGATCTCTTCGTAGATGCGCTCGAGCGCCGCCGCGTCGCGCGCGCGGTAGTAGCGTCCGCCCGTCGTCTTTGCGATGTCGCTCAGCAGCGGCTCGTCGATGCGGACGAGACGATTCTCGTAGCGCAGACCGAACAGGCCGCGGCCGACCGGCACCGGCGCCATGCCTTCGGTGCCGACGCCGATCGTGTAGATCTTGATGCCGAACACCGCCGCCGCCTTCGCCGCCGTGCGCGGATCGATCGACCCGCGGTTGTTCTCGCCGTCGGTGAGAAGGATCATCACCCGCGAGCGGCCCGGCGCGTCGCGCAGGCGATTGGCCGCGGTGGCGATCGCGGTGCCGATCGCGGTGCCGTCCTCGAGCTGTCCCGCGGCGAGGTTGTCGACCGCGGCGTTCACGACCGGATAATCGGTCGTCAGCGGCACCTGCGTCAGCGCCTCGGCGGCGAAGGCGACGACGCCGATGCGGTCGCTCTTTCGCGCGGAGATGAACCGCTTCACGACGTCCTTGGCGACCTCGAGCCGGTTCTGTGGCTGGAAGTCCTGCGCGAGCATCGAGCTCGAGAGGTCGATCGCGAGGGCGATGTTGATGCCCTCACTGGTTACGTCCTCGGCGTGCGCGCCCGTGCGAGGGCGCGACAGCGCGACGATCGTCGACGCGAGCAGCAGGTTACGTAGTATAAATAAGACTAGTGTCGTCCTTCGCCCCGCTTTCGGGCCGGCGGCGAGCACCGGAACGCGCGAGAAGACGATCGCCGCCGGCTTCCGCCGGCGACGGATGATCCACCAGATCGGGAGCAGGAGCAGGAACGCCAGCACCCAGGCGGACGCGAACTGGATCGAGCCGATCGAGATCACGCGGCGCGCTCCGTTTGCGGCGGCTCCGGCTTCGGCTGCGACGCCGCATGCTCCGCTTCGACGAGGGCGCGCGCTTCCTTTCCAATCTCACGCGCGCGGTCGCCGCTCACGGGGCGGCGCGCGAACTTGATCAGATCCGCTTCCGTGAGCAGGCGCGTCAACCGCTCGCCCGGCACGTTCGGCAGCTCGCGCATCGACCGCGACAGCTCGGTGCTCGTGAGGGCGAGGTTCGCCGCGCTGTAGCGTGCCGCGAGATAATCGCGCAGCACTTCGATCATCAGCGTGACGTGACGCCCGCGCTCGCCCGCGTCGACGAGCTTGAGCGATTCGACCCGCTCGAACTCGGCGAGCGCGCGCTCGTACGGATCGGCGATCTCCTCCGGCTTGCGGCGACGCCGCCGGCGCAGCCACCACCAGACGAGCAATCCGACGATCGCGAGCGCCGCGGCGGCGAGCGCCCACCACCACCACGGGAACACGCTCGTCGTGAACAGCGCGCGCGGCGGCTTCGGCACGCGCTGCGCCGAGTCCTGCGGCAGCACGCTCTTCACGAAGACGTTGGAGCCGGTGAGCGGAATGCGACGCTCGGCGCCGTTGAGGCGCACGATGGCGTACGACAGCTTGATCGGCTGCGACCCGACGTCCCACGCGGCGACGCGATAGTCGGCGTACTGCTCGACCGCGGTCGTGTCGGGGCTGTTGCGCACGACGACCGGGTCGAGCGACTGCACCGTCGACGTCGAATCGGTGGTGCGCGGGAACTCGATCGTCGCGCCGACGGGGGCGCGAATGCCGACGGTGATCCGGAACGGATCGCCGATCCGCACCGAGTCGGGCGTCACGTTCACGCCGGCCTTCACGGCGATCTGCGCGCGCGTTACCGGCGCCGTCGCGACCACCAGCAGTGCTGCGAGAGTGAGCTTTCTCATTTCCGGATCCTCGTCTCGCGCTGCCGGAAGAATTTCAGCAGCGGATCCATGATCCCGCTGTCCGTCGTGACGGGAATCTCGTCGATCGCCAGACGGCGCAGCAGCGAGCGGCGGCGCTTCGCTTCCTCGGTCACCGCGCCGTCGAACTGCGCGCGCACCTTCGGATCGCTCGTGTCGACATCGAGCATCTGTCCCGTCTCCGGATCCATGAGCCGCACGAGGCCGATGTCCGGCAGCACGCGCTCGCTCGGATCCTCGACCGTCACCGCGACGACGTCATGGCGCTGCGCGAGGAGCTTGAGCGGACGCTCGACGTTCTCGCCAAAGAAGTCGGAGACGAGGAAGATGATCGCCTTGTGCGAGAGCATCTTGTTCAGGTATTCCGTGGCGCCGCCGATGTCCGTGCGGCGCCCCTTCGGCTCGAAGGCGAGGATGTCGCGGATCAGACGCAGCGCGTGGCGCCGTCCCTTCCGCGGCGGCACGACGTGCTCGATCGTGTCCGTGAACATCACGCACCCGACGCGATCGTTGTTGCGGATCGCCGACATCGCGAGCACCGCGGCGAGCTCCGAGGCGACTTCGCTCTTGAAGCGACGGCGCGTGCCGAACCGCTCCGAGCCGGACACGTCGACCGCGAGCATCACCGTGAGCTCGCGCTCCTCGATGTACCGCTTCACGTAGGGACGCTGCATGCGCGCCGTGACGTTCCAGTCGATGCTGCGCACCTCGTCGCCGGGCTGGTACTCGCGCACCTCGGCGAACTCCATCCCCTGTCCCTTGAACACCGAGCGGTATTCGCCGGTGAAGAGCGAGTTCACGAGGCCGCGCGTGCGCAGCTCGAGCAGCTTGACCTGGCGGAGGATTTCCGGAGGAACGCTTGGCGACGCCGGCGTCGGACGCGCCACGGCCACCGGCGCGGGCGCCGGCTTCCGTTCGCGTTTCCGCAGGAAGCCAAACACGTTCAGGGCGACTCGATCTTCGCCAGCACTCGCTGCACGATCTGGTCGCTCGTCACTTCCTCGGCTTCCGCTTCGTAGGTGGTGAGCACGCGATGGCGCAGCACGTCGGGCGCGATCGCCTTCACGTCGTCCGGCGTCACGAACGCGCGGCCGCGCAGGAACGCGTGCGCGCGCGACGCCTGCGCGAGCGAGATCGTGGCGCGCGGGCTCGCGCCGAACTCGATCAGCGGCACCAGATCCTTGAGCCCCGCCGACTCCGGCTCGCGCGTCGCGTGCACGATGTCGACGATGTAGTCCATGATCCGGTCGTCCATGTACAGCTCGGTGATCCGATGGCGCGCATCGAGGATCTGCGCCGGCGTCGCGACCGCGTCGATGTTGATCGGCTCACCGCCGGCCATGCGGCGCATGATCTCCTTCTCTTCGTCGCGGGTCGGATAGCCGACGCGCAGCTTGAGCATGAAGCGGTCGACCTGTGCCTCGGGCAGCGGATACGTGCCTTCCTGCTCGATCGGGTTCTGCGTCGCCAGCACGAGGAACGGCTCCTCGAGCTTGAACGTCGTCCCGCCGATCGTCACCTGCTTCTCCTGCATCGCCTCGAGCAGTGCCGCCTGCACCTTGGCCGGCGCGCGGTTGATCTCGTCGGCGAGGATGATGTTCGCGAAGATCGGCCCGCGCTTCACCGAGAATTGCCCAGTCGACTGGTCGTAGACCTGCGTTCCGAGCACGTCCGCCGGGAGCAGGTCCGGCGTGAACTGGATGCGATGGAACGTCGTGTCGATCGTCTCGGCGAGCGTCCGCACCGTGAGCGTCTTCGCGAGACCCGGCACGCCTTCCAGCAGGACGTGGCCGCCCGTGAGAAGACTGATCAGCAGACGATCGACCATGTACTCCTGGCCGACGACGCGCCGCGCGACCTGGCGCGCGACATCCTGAACGAGGCGGGAGTCCGCCGCGGTTGAGACCTGGGTAGCCACAAAGAGCAGGGGCTAGGGGTTAGGGCTTAGGGCCGAGTTGGGCAAAGACAGTTGCAACCGCCGAGCCAGCTGACACCAAGGTGCTTGTCATCCTGAGCTGCGCGCGAAGGGCCCCTCGACCGCCAGGGAGAGGCCCCTGCTCCTACACTAACCCCGAAATCTGGTGCCGTCCCCTAACGCGTGATCCCCATCACCAGCGACCGCTCACGCGGCGTGAGGCGCCGCGTCTTGCCCGTCGGAAGATCGCCGAGCTCGATCGGCCCGAACTTGATGCGCACCAGCCGCTCGACGGCGAGTCCGACCGCCGAACAGAGGCGGCGAATCTCGCGCTTCCGGCCTTCGGTGATCGTAATCTCGAGCTCATAGCGATCGCGCCCGAGCTTCTCGACCCGCACACGCTTCGGCAGCACCGGACCGTCGTCGAGCTCCACGCCCTCGCGCATCTCGGCCGCGGCTTCCTCGCCCTTCCCCGTCACCGTCACAACGTACGTGCGCGGGATCTCGTTGCTCGGGTGCGAGAGCGCGTGCGCCGCCGCACCGTCGGTCGTGAGGAGCAGCAGCCCCTCGGTCAGGTAGTCGAGCCGCCCGACGTAGGTGAGCCCGGGGATGTTCGGCACGAGATCGAAGACCGTTCGGCGTCCATCCGGGTCGGATTTCGTCGTCATCACGCCCGCGGGCTTGTTGAGCAGGATCCACTCGATCTTCGCCGGCGCGCCGACCGGCTGGCCGTCGAGCGTGATCTTGTCCTTTTCCGGATCGACGATCTGTCCCGTCTGGGCGACATCACCGTTCACGCGGACGCGACCGGCGGCGATCAGCTCTTCAGCCTTTCGCCGCGACGCGACCCCCGCGCGGGCGAGCGCGCGCTGGATCCGCATCGGCTCGGCCATTATTCGCTCGCTTCGGAAGTGGCGGGCGCGGGCTCCGCTTCAGCAGCTTCGCCCGCCGGACGCTCCGGCGCGCGCAGGGCGATCGCCAGCTCGTCGGCGCGCGGCAGCTCTTCGAGATGGCGCAGCGCGAAGTGCTCGAGGAACACCGGCGTCGTCCCGTAGAGCAGCGGACGGCCAAGCCCTTCGGCGCGACCGACGACGTCGATCAGGCCGCGCTCGTGCAGCGTCTTGAGCATGCTGCCGACGGCGACGCCGCGGATCTCTTCGATCTCCGAGCGGCTGATCGGCTGACGATACGCGATGATCGCGAGCGTCTCGAGCGCCGCCCCGGACAGGCGCGCCGGGCGCGCCGCGAGCTGAGCGCGCTCGATCGCTTCGGTGTATTCCGCGCGCGTGAGAATCTGCCAGCCGCCGCCGATCTCGCTCAGCTCGACGCCGTGGCCTTCCACGTCGAAGTGCTCGCGAATCTCGTCGAGCGCCGCCTGCAGTTCGGCGGGCGACGCGTCGGGTTCGAGGCTCGCCAGCTCTTCGGTGGCGATGGGGCGCGCGCTGGCGAACAGCGCCGCTTCAAGCAGCTTCGCTAGCGGCGTCACGAGAGATTTCCACGTTGGCGTAGGGTTTGGGCTGATTGACCTTCAGCTCGCCGAGCTTCGCGAGCTCGAGGAGGCCAAGCAACGTCGAGAGAATCTGCCAGGGCTCGGCGTCGCGCTGGACGATCTCCGTCCACAGGATTCGCGCCTTGAGCTCGAGCACCGAACGAATGACCGTGATCGCGCCCGGAATGTCGATCGCGCGCGGGATGACCTCGTGCATCTTCGGCGGCTTCACGGCGTGCAGCACGCGATCCACCGCACCGAGGAGCTCGGAGAGTGAGAGCGCGAGCGGCGCCTGCGGCGGCGGGGCCGACGACTGCGGCAGATAGGCGCGCGCGAACTGGTTGCGCCGCTCCTCGCCGCGATGCTCGAGCAGGTCGACGACCTCGCGCATCTGTTGATACTCGAGCAGGCGGCGCACGAGCTCGGCGCGCGGATCCTCCCACGCCTCCGACTCGCTGCGCGGCAGGAGCATCTGCGCCTTGATGCGGACGAGGCGCGCGGCCATCTCGAGATACTCCGCCGCTTCGTTCAACCCGAGCGAGCGGATGCGGGCGACGAACTGCTCGCAGATGCGCGCGATCGGAATGTCGTAGATGTCGACCTGCTCCTCGCGGATCAGCGTGAGGAGCAGGTCGAGCGGACCCGAGAAGCTCGGAACTTCGACGACGAAGCTCGCTTCAACGGCGTTGGCGTCGGGGGTGTAGGCAGTGGTCATGGGCGCCTGGACAGTCATCGGCGGAGCCACTCGAACGACTGCGGCAGGATCCACCGCGAGACGCCGTGCAGCAGGAAATCGAACGTCGCCTCGCTCGGCCGGAACCACCAGTCGAGGAAGCCGACGCGCACGAGCACGATCAGGATGATGATCCCCGCGAACCCGACCCGCTGGTAGTGCATCGCCCAGCCGGGGGGCAGCAGGTACTTCACGACGTGCGAGCCGTCGAGGGGGGGGATCGGAATCAGGTTGAACGCGATCAGCGCGAGATTGAGGTTCACGGCCAGGATCATCATCGCCTGGAGGATCGACAGGCTCGTCCCGAGCGCGGGAGCGCCGGCCGCGATCACACCGATGAGCGCGATGATCGCCGTTGCGGCGATCGCGATCAGGAGGTTCGTGAACACTCCCGCCAGGGAGACGATGATGTCACCACGGCGGAAGTTGCGGTAATTCCGCGGGTTCACCGGCACCGGCTTCGCCCCACCCAGGGCCATGCCCATGGTGAACATCAACATCACCGGGAGGATGATGGTGAGCCACAGGTCGATGTGTTTGACGGGGTTCCACGTCAGCCGACCGAGCGAGAGCGCGGTGGTGTCGCCCTGCTTGAGCGCCGCGTAGCCGTGAGCGTATTCATGCGCGATGATCGAGAACAGCATCACCGGCGCAAGCAGCAGAATCAGCCGGAAATCCAAGTCGGTGTCGGGAGGGGCGAGACCGGCGAAACGTAGCGGGCGCTCAGACGGGTGTCAAAGCGTTATGCCGCCTTGACTTTGGCTGTTTTTTCCCATAGGTTCCTTCGCTCGCAACGTACTTCGCGGATCCCCGCGAATTTTTCCTTTTTTTCGAGACCCGTTCGTGCCGAATATCGCTTCCGCCAAGAAGAACATGCGCAAGTCGCGCGCGGCGACCGTGCGCAACCGTGCGCAGCGTTCCGCCCTGCGGACTGCGCTGAAGAAGGCTCAGGCCCCCGACGCCACCGCCGAGCAGAAGCTCGCCGCGACCAAGCTCCTGGATCGTGCCGCCCGCAAGGGTCTGATCCACAAGAACAACGCGGCCCGCAACAAGAGCAAGCTCAGCAAGGCCGCCAAGGCCGCGTAACGGCGCTCGACGCCTGCACGACAAAGGGTCGCTATCCATCGGATAGCGACCCTCTTTGTTTGCCCCGGATCGAGGCGGCCTAGAGCGCCGCGAGCTCCGCGCCACAGCGTTCGCAGTACCACTCGGTCGGGTAGTTCATCGCGCCGCACTCGGTGCACTTGAGCGTCTTGGTAGGCTCGGCGACGCTCGACGAGCGGAGGACGATCGGCGTGTTCCCGACGTTCGAGGCGAGCGGCGAACGGTTCGAACCGGCGATGCCGTCGAGGATCGAGGCGGGCTGTTCCTCGCGAACGATCCCTCCCTTCTCCTTCCCCTCGTCACGACCGACGACATCCGTGAGGAACGCCAGTTCGTCGAACGACCCGCCGGGCGTGTGCAGCGGATCCTTCACGATCTTCGGCTCCGACTCACCGGCGATCACCGGCGGCGCGTCTTCTTCCTTCTCGATCTCAACCACCTGGTCGCCCGCAGACGCCTCCACCGGAGCCTCTGCCTCGGCGCCAACCGGCTCGGGCGATGCCCGTTCCGACTGCGGCTCATCGGACGCCGGGGCGGCCGCTTCGGGCGCGGGCTGCGGCTCGGCCTTGAGACCGAGCAGCGCGTCGAGCTCCGTGATCCGCTTCGTCAACGACTCCTTCTCGACGCTCATCTCGCCGAGCGCGTCATCGACGGCGCGGAACGCCGCTTCGGAGTCCTTGTCGGCGAGCTCCCCGACGTGCGCGCGCAATTCGAGCTCGGCGCGCTCGTCGCGGCGAAGCTGCTCTTCCGCCTCGAGCAGCGAGCGACGCGACTCGAGGCTCGTCCGCTCGTCCTGAATCGACTGGCGATGCGCGGCGAGGCGGTCCTCGACCTGGCGCATGCGCGACTGGTAGTCCGTCTTCACACGATCGAAGACATGCTGCGGCGTCGATTCCCGACGCGCCTCGAGCGCGGCCAGCCAACCTTCGAACTTGCGCCGCTCCTCGAGCAGCGCCGGCAACTCGTTCGCCGAGCGATTCGGATCCGTCATTCCCTCGTCCCGCGC
Source organism: uncultured Gemmatimonadaceae bacterium (assembly GCA_966111935.1). GTDB lineage: Bacteria > Gemmatimonadota > Gemmatimonadetes > Gemmatimonadales > Gemmatimonadaceae > JAQBQB01. The sequence goes on along the minus strand of CBHWBX010000100.1, from coordinate 1,649 downwards.
GACGCAAACGCCGGATGGGCGCGAAGCGCCTCGACGTCGGCCGCGCTCAATTCGTTCACGCGTCCCAGAAGCCGTGCGCCGAAGAGAATCTTCGCCGCGTGCTCCAGACTCTCCATTCGTTGGTGCGCCGCCGCGAGCGTCGCGCCGATCGTCGTCGCCCCATGGTTCGCGAGAAGGAACGCGTCATGGCCGGCGATGAACGGCTCGAAAGTATCGGGCAAAGCGTCGGTTCCCGGTGTGGCATAGCGCACAAGGGGCACCGTTCCCATCTGCAAGATAACTTCGGGGAGCACCGGCGCCATGAACCCTTCACCGGCGACGGCGAACGCCGTCGCGGTGGGTGGATGCGCATGCACCACCGCATGTACGTCAGGCCGACGCTCGTAGAGCCGCAGGTGCATCTTCAGCTCACTCGAGGCGCGCCCAGCGCCGTCGAGGACCTTCCCCGCTCCGTCGACGACGATCAAGCGTTCGGCCGTGACGTCGATCTTCGACATCCCACTCGGCGTGACGAGGATCGTCCCGTCGTCGAGCCGCACGGAGACATTTCCGTCGGAACCGGCGATGAGGCCGCGGTCATACAGGCGATGACAGACCCGGACGATCGCCGCCGCCGCTGTCGCGCGGTCCCGCGGGCTCGTCATACCGGCGCGCGATGTGCGACCCGGCCTCCGACGATCGTGTAGCGCGTGAGGCCCGTCAGCGTCTGGCCGGTGTACGGCGTGTTCCGTCCCTTCGACCGGAAGCGCGACGGATCGACCATCCACTCGACCGTCGGATCGAACACGGTGATGTCCGCGTCGGCGCCGCGGCGCAGCGTCCCGCCGGGGAGCTTGAACACCCGCGCCGGCGCGCATGCCATGCGCTCGACGAGCAGCGGGATGTCGATGATCCCCGTCTTCACGAGCCAGGTGATGTTCACGGCGAGCGCCGTCTCGAGGCCGATGATGCCGTTCGGCGCATCGGCGAACTCGCGCTCCTTCTCGTCGTAGTGGTGCGGCGCGTGATCGGTCGCGATGAGATCGATCGTCCCGTCCTTCACCGCTTCCTGGAGCGCCGCAACGTCGTCCGCCGTGCGCAGCGGCGGATTCATCTTCGCGTTCGTGTCGTAGCCGTCCACCGCTTCTTCGGTGAGCGAGATGTGGTGCGGGCACACTTCGGCGGTGACGTTGATGCCGCGCTCCTTCCCCCAGCGAATGAGCTCGACCGAGCCGCGCGTGCTCATGTGGCAGAGGTGGATGTGCCCACCGGTGCGACGCGCGAGCAGGATGTCGCGGATCGCCATGATCTCCTCGGCCTCGGCGGGAATGCCCTTGAGGCCGAGCTTCGCGCTCATCAGCCCCTCGTTCATCGCGCCGCCCTTGGCGAGCGTCATTTCCTCACAATGATCCGCGACGGGAACGCCGAAGGTGCGCGCGTACTCGAGCGCCGTGCGCATCATGTGCGCACTCTCGACCGGCCTGCCGTCATCGGAAAGCGCAACGGCGCCGGCGGCGATCATCTCACCAAATTCGGCGAGCGTCTGGCCCTTCTGGCCGATCGAGATCGCGCCGATCGGATAGACGCGCGCGGCGTTCGCGAGCTGCGCCTGGCGAATGATGAAGCCGACCGCCGCCTGATTGTCGGTGACCGGATCGGTGTTCGGCATC
>CBHWBX010000099.1:0-11347 GCA_966111935.1 uncultured Gemmatimonadaceae bacterium | reverse complement strand
CCGTGAGGCAACACGGTGTGACCGCGTCGTGACCGAGTCATGACGAGGTCACGCCATTCGCGCGCTTCCTTAGTGCTGCAAGCGATCCAACCCGATCGCGCATATCCAAACCACACCAAGTAGATCAGAGGACAAACGCGCATGTCTCTCACTCGGCGCTTCGCCGCAGTCGCAGGACTCGCCTCCATCGCGCTCGCAGCGGCGTGCGGCGGTGACGACGGTCCGACCACCCCGGCCACGGTGCAGCCGATCGTCGGCGTCACGGCCACGTCGACGTCGTCGTCGGCCGTGAAGGTCTCCTTCACCTCGCGGACGACGGACAACAGCTACAACATCGAGCGCGCCGAAGGTGCGACGGGTGGCTTCGTCGCCGCGGGCACCGTGGCCGCGCCGGCCGCCGCCGGCACTGTGACGTTCACCGACAACGGCCTCAAGGCCGCGACAGCCTATCGCTATCGCGTCATCGCCGTCGCCGGCAGCCTGACCTCCGCGCCGTCGAGCGAAGCAACCGTCACGACGCTCTCGCTCGGCAACGCGTCCGCCGACATCACGACCGACATCACGGCCGACCGCACGCTGTATGCGGACACGGTGTACACGCTCAAGGGCTTCATCCACGTCGCCAACGGCGCCACGCTGACGATCAAACCCGGCACGAAGATCCTCGGCGACTTCAACACGCTCGGCTCGTCGCTGTTCATCCTCCGCGGCGCGAAGATCAACGCCGTCGGCACCGCCGACGCGCCGATCGTCTTCACGTCGTCGCGCGCCGCGGGCTCGCGCCAGCCGGGCGATTGGGGCGGTCTGATCATCGTCGGCAACGCGCCGAGCAACCGCGCCGGCAACGTCATCATCGAAGGCTCGGGCACGGACGGCACGACGGTCGTCGGCGGCAAGAACTACGAAGTGACATACTCGGGTGGCACGACGGCCACGGACAACTCGGGCACGCTCTCGTACGTGCGCGTCGAGTTCGCGGGCTTCGCCCCGTCGAAGGACAACGAGCTCAATGCTTTCACCTTCGCGGCGGTCGGTTCGGGCACGCGCGTCTCGTACACCCAGGCGATGGCCGGCCTCGACGACTCGTACGAGTTCTTCGGCGGCGGCTTCGACGGTGATCACATGGTGGCGTACGAGACGGGCGACGACATGTACGACATGTCGGAAGGCTTTGTCGGCCGCCTGCAGTACCTGATCGGCTATAACTCGGTCCAGCTCACGCCGCGCACCGGCGCGGGCTCGCTCGCCACGGACCTCGAAGGCATCGAGAACGACGGCTGCAACGGCTCGGGGTGCGTCAATGGCTTCAACCAGGCGCCGTTCACGGTGCCTCTCATCGCCAACTTCACGCTCGTCGGCTGCGGCTCGCAGAGCTGCGTCGGTCCGGCCGGCGGCTTCGGCATGATGCTCCGCCGCGGTACGGGTGGCTTCTACGTCAACGGCGTGATCTCGCGCTTCCCGGCCGCCGGCGTGTCGCTGCGCGACGCCGAGACGTTCCTCCGCGCCGGCAACGCCGCGGTCCCCGACCTCGCGACGTCGGATCTTCAGGTCCGCAACATCTACTTCTCGGAGCTCGGCGGCCCGATGTTCCAGGCCAACACGGCGACGCCGGCGACGCAGTTCTCGCTCGACGCCGCGGGCAACAGCCTGACCGCAGGCACGGCCACCGCCACGTCGCTCTTCACCGCGATTCCGGCCACCGGCGCGGCGCCGGCCAGCGTCGCCTCGCTCGATTGGACGCCGGTCGCCGGCAGCCCGATCACCACGGGTGGTATGGCCACGTTCACCGGCAAGGTCGCGACGAAGGCCGGTTCGTTCGTCAGCGGCACGAGCTACCTGGGCGCCGTCGCGCCGGGCGGCGCGAAGTGGTGGGCGGGCTGGACGATCTACGCCCGCAACTGATCAACTCCGCCTATTCTCTTGCACAGCACCTTTCGCATGAAGCAGTCTGCTCTCACCACCGCGATCGCGCTCCTCGGCGCGATCGCGGTGGGTTGTAGTTCCGCGGGTGGCGCCGAGCGCGCCGCCAACATCGAGCGCGCCGACTCGCTGCGCCTCGACTCGATCGCCCGCGCGCGCCAGGACTCCGTCAACCGCGCGCAGCCGGGCTACGTCATCGACTCCATTCTTCCGATCGAGGAAGAGATCCGGCGGTTCAGCAACGCTGTCGGCGGATCGCCGGTCACCGCGCTCGCCGACGCGAGCCCGTCACGCGACGCACTCGTCCGTCGAATCGTCGACGACGTCGCGCGCAACGACACGATCGATCTCGCGAAGGCTGCGATCACTCCGCGCGAGTTCATCGACCTGCTCTACCCATCGTCGCCGTACACCCATGCGCCGTATCGTCAGGCGCCCGGCCTCGTGTGGATGGGGATCGCGAACCACAGCCGAAGCGGCTACGTTCGCCTGGCCCGCCGTCGCGGCGGGGTCGCCTTCCGACTCAGTCGTTACGCCTGCGACGCGAAGCCGGAGATCCAGGGCGAGAACACGCTCTGGTCGAGCTGCATCGTCACGCTGGTCGATCCCCAGAACGTCACGACGCACGAACGGTGGTTCGGCTCGATCCTCGAGCGTAGCGGCCGCTTCAAGCTCGTCGGCTTCTCGAATCAGTTCTGAGGCACCTTGGGCCGCGCCGTGACGCGGTCCAGGTTCGCCTTCGCCGTCGCATAATCGGCGCGCAGCCGCAACGCGGCTCGATACTGCCGCGCCGCCTCGCCCTTGTCGCCGTTCAACTCGATTGCGTAGCCGAGATCGTTGCGCGCTTCGGGATTCGTCGGGTCGAGCTCCACCGCCGCGGCGAGGATGCGATACGCGTCCGCGACGCGCCCCTCGCGCACGTAGAGCACGCCGAGATTGATGCGCGCCTCGTTCAGCTTCGGATCGATCTGAATCGAACGATAGAACGCGCGCTCCGCATCGACGCCGCGGCCGACCGCGGAGTAGACGAGTCCGAGCGCGACGAACGTCTTCGCGTCGTTCTGGTTGAGCCGCGACGAGAATTCGAGCTCGCGCAACGCCGAGTCGTAGTCTCGCCGCTGGAAGTAGATCACGCCGAGGTTGGCGCGCACTGTGGCATCGTTCGGATTCGCCTTCGCCGCTCGTTGGAGCTCGGCGAACGCCGCGGTCGTGTCGCCCTTCGCGAGCAGTGATTCAGCGAGATGCGCGAGGATCAGCGGCGCGTCGGGCGCGCTCTCGAGTGCGGTGCGATAGAACGGAATCGCCTTCTCGTAATTACCGGCGAGGGCAAGCTCGCGCCCGGCCATGTCGTTCATGAGCGGCGAGCGCGGTGAATGGACGAGCGTCGCCGCGGTGAGCGTCGCGTTGTCCTTCCAGTCACGGTTGCGCACGGCGGTGCGCGCGATGAGCGCAACGAGCACGCCCGCCAGCGCGACCGCCGGCACCTGCACCGGCACGCGACGCATCAGCTTCGCATAGCCCCAGGCGCAGACGAGGCAAAGTCCGGCCGAAGGCAGGTAAAGAATGCGCTCGGCCTTCGCGATGCCGACCGGGAACAGCAGGTTGCTGATCGGCAGCATCGTGATGAAGAACCAGGCGATCGCGAACACGCCGACGCGATCGTCGTTGCGCTTCCGGACGACGTACACGCCGATCGCGATCCAGAGCGCGAGGGCGAGCAGCACCATCGGCGCAAATAAGCTGTGCGCGATCGGCACGGCGCCCGTCCAGTACTCGGCGAGCAGCGTCTTCGGGAACACGAACAGGACCAGATACTCGAGGAGCACGCGGCTCGCTGTGAGCATCCGCGCGCCGGCGCTCACCCCCGCCCATCCCGGCCAGATCAATCGCGCACCGACGGCGTCCTGGCGAAGCACCAGATAGATCGCCAGCGCGACGCCGAGCATCGCGTAGCGCGCGATCATTCCGCGCCGAATGAATGGGCCTTCGCGCTCGGGGCGGCGCATCCAGTCCCACAACAGCAGCACCGCCGGCAGCGTGACAGCGGTCTCCTTCGAGAAGAGGCCGAGGAGGTAGAGCACGGCGACGGCGATCGACCGTCCCCATTCCAGCTCCTCGTCGTTGGCGCGCGCCGCCACCCACACGGCGAGGAAGACGAACAATCCCGCGAACACTTCGGCGCGACCGACGACACCGGTCACCGCTTCGGTGTGAATCGGATGCACGGCGAAGATCGACGCCGCCACGAAGGCAACCACCGGCGCACGAAACAGCCGCAGCCCGACGAGCAGCAGCGCCACCGACGCCGCCACGTGGGCGATCAGGTTCACGATGTGGTAGCCCGCCGGCGCGACGCCGAAGAGCCGATAGTCGATCGCGAAGGACAGCACCGTCAGCGGCCGATAGAGCCCCGCATCGTCGATCGAGACGCTCCCAGGCCCCGCCGACCAGTAGTTCGACGTGAAGATCCTGCCGAGCCGGATCGGCCCGCGCACCATCGGGTTCTCGAGGATCGCGCCGATGTCGTCGAGCGCGAACTTGTTGTCGATCGCGTTCGCGTACGCGACGAGAGCAAGCACGACGATCCCGAGGATCGCGAGCAGGAATCCGGTGTCGATTCTGGAGGTCGGCGCGGCAGGAAGGACCTTCGGCTGCGCCGCGCGGGGCTGGTCGTCGCGCTTCTTCGGCATCAGCCAATATAGGCTGACGCGTACGGTCGCGCGCCTTCGATTACAGTCGGATGATCGACGCGAGTATCGCGTAGGAGATCGCCGCGATCGTCGCCGCCGCGGGGATCGTGATCACCCACGCCCACACGATCCGGCGCGCGATGCCCCACCGCACCGCCGACAGACGCTGCGTGGCGCCGACGCCCATGATCGACCCGGTGATCGTGTGCGTCGTACTCACCGGAATGCCGAAGTGCGTCGCGATCATGATTGCCACCGCGCCGCCCGTCTCGGCGCAGAATCCGCCCACGGGACGCAGCTTCGTGATGCGCGTGCCCATGGTGCGGACAATGCGCCAGCCGCCGAACAGCGTGCCGAGCGAGATCGCCGTGTAGGCGCCCATCTCCACCCACACCGGCACCGACTTGTTGTCGGCGAGATAGAAGTGATGGAGCCACCCCGTCTCGTTCGCGAAGCTCGCGTTGGCCGAAACGAGCAGTCCGACGATGATGCCCATCGTCTTCTGCGCGTCGTTGCCGCCGTGCGCATACGAGAGCATCGCCGAGCTCGCGAGCTGCGCCGGCCGGAAGAACCGGTCCACCTTTCGCGCCGATGTTCTATAGAAGAGCCAGAACACGACGACCATCAGAACGTAGCCCGCCAGCATGCCGACGAGCGGCGAGACGACGATGAACGACAGCGTCTCGATCCACTTCCGTCCCCACGTGATCGCGGCCAGGCCGCCGCGCGCCATCGCCGCGCCGGCGTACCCGCCGATCAGCGCGTGCGAGGAGCTCGACGGGATGCCGAAGTACCAGGTCAGGACGTTCCAGATGATCGCGCCGAGCAATCCGCCGAGGATGACGTTCGGATTGACGATGCTCTGCTCGATCATTCCGCCGCCGATCGCTTTCGCCACGGCGAGCGAGCCGGTGAAGGCGGCGGCAAAATTGAATACCGCCGCCCAGATCACGGCGGCGAGAGGACTGAGCACGCGCGTTCCGACGATGGTGGCGATCGAGTTCGCCGAATCGTGGAAGCCGTTGCTGAAATCGAAGATGAAGGCGATCAGGACGATCGCGACGACGTAGAACGTCACTGCGCGTCCGTTATGCGTTCTTGAGCGAGATGCTCTGGAGCACCTGCGCCACACCCATGCAGCTGTCGATCGCCCCCTCGAGCGTATCGTACATCTCCTTCCACTTCATCACGTCGAGCGCATTCGGCTCGCCGGCGAACAGCGCGCCGACCGCCTCCTGATAGATCGCGTCCCCCTCTTCCTCGAGGTGCTTGATCAGCCCGACGTGCTGGTTGACGATCTGCGGCTTCCGGATCCCCGCCACCGCGTCCTTGATCTCGTTCGCGGCCCGGCAGAGAACGCCGGTCAGCTGCTTCGCCGGCGGACGGATCTCCGTGATGTGCAGCATCCCGATCCGGCGCGACGTGCCGTCGAGCAGGTCGATCACGTCGTCGAGCCGCGACGCGAGCATGTGGATGTCTTCCCGGTCGATCGGCGTGATGAAGCTTTTGTCGATCCGCTGATTCAGCGCCATCGTCAGGAGATCGGCTTTGTGCTCGACGTCCTTGATCGCTTTGACGTGCTGCGGGGCGTGGGCGATGTCGCCGAACATCGTATCGAGCATCTGCGCGCTCGTCGCCAGGTGGGCGGCGAGCTGGTCGAAGAGCTCGAAGAACTGTTCATCGCGCGGGATCAAACGGCCGATCATTCAGACTCCACAAATTTCGTGACGGAACATGTAACGAGGCTTGAAGTTAGCGGCCCCCGGGGGTGTGGGCAAAGGCGACCAAGGCGTAACCCGGGCGTTACCTGTCCGGAAACGTCCCGTTGCGGGGTCGGGCGATCCTCCGCCATCCGCGCCGTCCGCGGAACTCACACCCACCCCGTACGTTGGAGTCCGGACCATGAGCCGCCTTCGGGCCTCGTTTCTGTATCCGTCGCTCGCCGCCGCCGGCACCCTCGCCGGCGCCCTGGCCCTCGCCAGCTGCAGCGACGACAAGACGTCCACCGCGCCGCAGATCGCGCCGCCCGCCGCCATTCGTTCCTCGTCCGTGACCCCGGCGCTCGTCAAGAACGTGATGTCCGGCGTCACCGTCTACTCCCTCATCAGCAGCGACGACAAGATCGCCGGCTCGCCGGGCTACACCTTTGGCGGGACCGCCGACGGCGCCGGAGTGCTGCGCAACGCCGACGGCACCTTCACGCTCGTCGTGAACAACGAGGACAACTTCGCCGTCTCGCGCCTCACGCTCGACGCCAACTTCGCCCCGATAAAAGGCGAGTACCTGCTCAACTCCGACGTCGGTCGCTGGCGTCTCTGCTCGGCGACGCTCGCCACTCCGCAGATCCACGGCTTCGGTCCGGTCTTCCTCACCGCCGGCGAAAGCCAGAGCACGAGCGACCCGATGATCCACGCCGTCGATCCGACCGGCGCGATCAACAACGACAAGCTTCTGCCGGCGTTCGGCAAGTCGGGCGCGGAACAGGCGCTCCCTCTCCCCAAGGAAGCGTTTGCCGGCAAGACGATCGTCCTGATCGGCGACGACGACTCGGGCGCGCAGGGCGGTCAGGTCGCCATGTACGTCGGCAACGGCATCGGTGATCTCGACAACGGCTCGCTTTACGTGATGGCGCGTGCCGACGGCACGACCAAGGAGCGCAGCATGGTCACCGGCCAGAGCTACCAGGTCGTCTTCAAGAAGATCGACAATCAGAAGGACCTGAGCTACGCGCAGGTCAACACGCGCGTCACCGAGCTCGGTGCGATCGCCTTCGGCCGCGTCGAAGACCTCGACTATCGCAAGGGTGCCGGCCATGAGCGCGAGATCTACTTCAACGTCACCGGCCAGGAACGCAGCGGGGTGAACGCCGACTTCTCCCGCACCCGTAAGGGCCGCGTCTACCGGCTCGTCCTCGACGCGACCGATCCGACCAAGGGAACGCTCGAAGTCGTGCTCGACGGCGACGACGTCAGTGGCCCCGCGAAGGCATTCCAGGATCCCGACAACATCGTCGCGACGGAGAACTACCTCTACATCTCCGAAGATCCGAACGGCTACGGCGACGAGACGCACGACAGCTACCTCTGGCAGTACAACCTCGCGACGAAAGAGCTCAAGGTCGTGTTCGAGCTCGATCAGCACCGCAACGATCCCAAGTACGGTGGGCCCTCGGCGCTCGGCTCGTGGGAAAACTCGGGGATGATCGACATCTCGGAGCAGACGGGCGCTCCAGGCACCTTCCTCATCGGCGTGCAGGCCCACACCTGGAAGGACCCGAAGTTCGCCGGCGTCGATGGCGGCAGCGTCACGAAGACGTTCAGTGAAGGCAGCCAGCTTCTCGTCCTCTCCGGCCTTCCGCGGTAATTCCTCTTGAAGCAGTCCGCCCTGAGCTTCGTCGCCGCGTCGGCATGCATCGCCATGCTCGGCGTGGCGGCAAAGCGCGTCTGGTCGCGCGACGCCGGCGAAGCCGCAGCAGCACGCGTGCGTGCCTGGCATCTCGCGTCGATCGATTCACTGAGCGCGAGCGTGCGCCGCCTCGCCGCGGCGCGCGGTCAAGCGGAGCTCGCGCGCGCCTTCGCCGACGCGCGCGACCGCTACAAGCGCGTCGAAGCCGTCGTCGCCTTCTCCTTCCCCGGCAGCGCCACGGGCCTCAACGGTCCGGCGCTCGAGCGCATCGAGGAAGGTGATCCGACCGCTGTCGTTCATCCGGAAGGCTTTCAGCTCGTCGAGCAGTTGATCTTCGCCGACCAGGCACGCGACACCGCGCGGCTGCGCACCGAGCTCGCCGTGCTCGTCGCCGACGTCACGCGGCTCCGCGCGCTCGCACCCACGCTTTCCTATTCACCGTCACTCGTCTTTTCGGCGGCGCGCGAAGAGCTCGCGCGCGTCGCCATCCGCGGACTCGCCGAAGCCGATTCGCCGATCGCGCACCGCGGCCAGGCCGAAGCCGACGCCGCCGTCGACGGGGTGATCGCACTGCTCGCGCCCTATGCCGCGCTTCCCTCTCGCGTCGGCGACGTCACTCTCGCGTCGACGATCGCGCTGTCGCATCGCGTCGACTCGCTACGCCGCGCGCGGCACGTCGAGCTCGCGCCGTCGAGCGGTCCGCTCTGGCGGAAGAGCGCCGCATCGCTCTTCGATCACGACGCCTTCGACGCCGACGCCTTCGCGCCACGTGAGAACCGCGCGCCGTCGAGCGCACGCGTCGATCTCGGACGTCTGCTCTTCTTCGACTCGACGCTCTCGCGCGGCGGCACGCGCACCTGCGCCAGCTGCCACCAGCCCGAGCATGCCTTCGCGGACCCGCGCGCGGCGAGCCCGTCGATCACCGGCGCTCCGCTCGCACGCAACGCGCCGAGCCTGATCAACGTCGCGCTCCAGCCCGCGCTCTTCCACGACATGCGCACGGCCCGCCTCGAGGATCAGGCGCGCGAAGTCATCGAGAATCCCGCCGAGATGGGCGGCAATCTCGACACGATCGTCTCCCGCCTCTCGCAAAGCGAGGAGTACCTTCGCCGTTTTGTCGAAGCGTTTCCTCCGGCGCCGCGGCCGATCGACCGCGACCGGCTTCAGCTCGCGCTCGCCGCCTACATGCGGTCGCTCGTCGCGCTGAACGCGCCCCTCGATCGCTACCTGCGCGGCGACCGAAGTGCGCTGTCTCTGTCGGAGCGCCGCGGCCTCGCGCTGTTCACCGGGAAGGCACGCTGCGCGTCCTGCCACGCGCTGCCGCTGACCAGCGGCGCCGTCCCACCGTCGTACGTCGAGATGGAAGGAGAGGGACTCGGTGTCCCGTCGCGCGACGGGCGCCGCCTCGACCCCGACGCCGGCATCGCCGCGCGCTCGCGCTTCCTCGGCGACTCGGTTCACTTCCGCACCCCATCGCTGCGCAACGTCGCGCTCACCGCACCCTACATGCACAACGGCACCTTCCGCACGCTCGCGGAAGTGATCGACTTCTACGATCGCGGCGGAGGCGCCGGCCGTGGTTTCCGCACGACGTTCCAGACGTTGGCCACGGACACGCTCGGTCTCACGCGTGACGAGAAGCGCGATCTCATCGCCCTCCTCGGCGCGCTTACCGATACCGTCGGACTCACGGCTCGGCCGCGTCGCTGAAGATTCTGCAACTGCTCACCGCAGAGACGCGGAGACGCAGAGGGTCGCCGAGGACTGCAACCGGCGAAAAAAGTATGAATGAAAAAGAAACGGCGACTCCAATCTCGGAGTCGCCGTTCCCATCTCAAGGCAGTTTCGCTCTTACAGCAGTTCCTCCGCGGCCCTCTGCGTCTCTGAGTCTCTGCGGTGAAGCTGTTGCAGTTGCGATCAATGGAACTCTGACCGCCCACCACCAGGCAGAATCCCCCACGTCCGCTGATCCCTGATGATGTTCCGCTCCGCCACCAGCCGCCGCTTCTCGAACAGCTTGATGAGCGCCATCCCGGCGACGAACCCGCCGATGTGGGCCCACACCGCGACGCCATTCGAAACCTCGGGGTTGAGCGGCGTCGTGAACGCCGTCAGCGCCTGAAGACCAAACCACCAGATCAACACGATCCACGCACGGATCGCGAACGTGCGGAAGAAGATCGGCGGGATGAGCATGTTCACCCGCACCGACGGATAGAGCACGAGATACGCGCCGAGCACACCGGAGATCGCCCCCGACGCGCCGACCGTCGGCACCGGCGACGCGGGATCCATCAGGACGTGCGCTCCCGCGGCGATCAATCCGCAGACGAGGTAGAACACCAGAAAGCGCGCCGGCCCCATGCTGTCTTCGATGTTGTTGCCGAAGACCCAGAAGTAGATCGCGTTGCCGAGGATGTGCCCCCACCCGCCGTGGAGGAACATCGAGAAGAGCGGCGTCCACTTGTTCACCGCCTCGTTGTCGACGACGCACGCCAGGTTCGGCCCGATCGGAATCGCGAAGCCGAGCGGCGCGCGGTGCGTCAGCTCCCCCGGGACCATTCCGTAATTGCAAACGCTCGTCACGAGGCGGAGCGGATCCATCCCGCCCCCCTGGACCGCGAACCACACCGCGAACATGGCTCCAAGGATGAGCCACGTCATGATCGGCGTGCGCAGCGTCGGATTTTCGTCGGAAAGCGGGATCACTGGTCAGTTCGCTCGGATCAGAATGAAGCTACCAAAGAACGGCACACGGCAGATTCGGTTCCCGGGCCCATGACGGGCTGACAGGCGGGAAAGTTCTCCGTTCAAGGCTCGAGCCGCAAATCCTGCCACTTTGGCACAAAAATCCGGTCCCGTCCTTGCCTTCCTTTAGCCCCGTTCACAGCACATGTCGGAACCGTGGGTCCGGTCGATCTCTCGATCCCCGATCCTCGATCCCCGATCCTACTAGCAGAGGAAGCAATGGCCGACAAAGTCATTGGCATCGATCTCGGGACGACGAACTCCGTCGTCGCGGTCATGGAAGGTGGCGATCCGATCGTGATCCCCAACGCCGAAGGCGGTCGTACGACGCCCTCGGTCGTCGGCTTCACGAAGGACGGCGAGCGACTCGTCGGTCAGGTCGCCAAGCGCCAGGCCGTCACCAACCCGCAAAACACCGTCTTCTCGATCAAGCGCTTCATGGGCCGTCGCATGTCGGAGGTCCAGGACGAGACGAAGCGCGTCCCCTATAAAGTCGTCCCCGGCCCGAACGACGTGGCCGCCGTCGAAGTCCAGGGCAAGCGCTACACGCCCCCCGAGATCTCGGCGATGATCCTCCAGAAGAT
>CBHWBX010000098.1:0-11347 GCA_966111935.1 uncultured Gemmatimonadaceae bacterium | reverse complement strand
CGAGTGGAGGTTAAGCCCCGCCTGAATCCGCCGCCTGGAGGCGACCCCGGGTGGCGTCGCAGGGCTTCGAGGAGCACGCGGGGCTTCACCGGGTTGGTCAACAGCTCGTCACACCCCGACGCGAGCGAGCGGTCGCGATCGAACACGCCGGCTAGCGCGGTGATGATGAGGATGCGGATGTCGCTCGTCTCAGGGTTTCTCCTGAGCTCCTCGGCGACATCCCACCCCGTCATTCCCGGCATTACGACATCCAGGAGGATCGCATCGGGGCGGTCGCTGCGGGCGCGATCGAGCGCCTCGATGCCGTTCCGGGCCTCGATAACGTGGAATCCACTGGTCTCGAGGACGAGTCGGGCGATGTGGCGACTGTCCTCGTGATCGTCGGCAATCAGAACCGTAGGTTGCACCGGTGTGAATCCGACGCGATCCGCTCGGCGCGTGATCGACGGTTGGATGGGACCGAAGGCCATGGAGGTTGGTTCCGCTTGGGCTGCCCCAAAAAGCCACTTCAGCCCGATTCCTGTTAGTGGATCAAAGTCCAACACGCTCGAGAATGCGCTCGACGGTCTCGACCAGCTCGATCGGCGACACGGGCTTGGCGAGAAAGGCGTCGCAGCCGGCCTCGAGCGCGCCGATCCGGTCGGCGGGGTCGACCGATGCGGAGAGCGCGAGCAGCCCGACATGGCGCGTGGACATCTCGGCGCGCAGCATCCGCGCCAGCTGCTGCCCGTCGATGCCGGGAAGCACGAGATCGAGCAGCACGAGGTCCGGGCGGGTCGAGAGCGCCAGGGCGAGGGCGTCGAAGCCCGAGCGGGCTTCGGCGACGATGAAGCCCGCCTGCTCCAGGACGACGCGCTGGGCGGCGCGGCTCGCGTCGTGATCGTCGGCGAGCAGGACGGTGCGAACGTCGAGCGTGTGCATGTCGAGGCTGTTCATGCGGACGCCTGCCTCCGATCGCTGCGCCGGCGCGTCGGCATCGGCGGCTCGATCGGCGTCATGGTGGACGTACCGGGCTGCGTCGCCGCGATGTAGCGCGGGAGCCGCAGCGTGAACGTCGATCCTCGTCCGAGCTTGCTGCTCGCCGAGAGATCGCCGGACATGCCGCTCGCGAACTCGCGGCTGATCGTGAGCCCGAGCCCCGAGCCGCCAAAGCGGTCGACGACGGGATTCCCGAGCTGCACGTACGGCTCGAAGATCTCGGTCAGCTGCTCGCGCGCGATGCCCGGACCGGTGTCGGCGACCTCGAACCAGATCCAGTCGGCGTCCTCGCGGCAGCGCAGCGTGACCTCGCCGCCGGCGGGAGTGAACTTGATCGCATTGGCGGCGAGGTTGACGAGGATCTGTTTCAGCTTATCCGGATCGGCCATCGCCATGAGGTCGCTCGGGCAATCATCGACGACGAGCCGCACCTTGCGATCGGTCGCCAGCGGCTCGACCACGGCCTGGGCGATGCGAAAGATGTCGCGCGCCGCGACGGGTCCGATGTTGTAGTGCAGATGTCCCGCCTCGAGCCGAGAGAAGGTGATGACGTCGTCGATGACGTGGACGAGGATCCGCTCGCTCTCGGCGATACGCTCGAGCATGCGCTCCTGCGCCGGGGTCAGCGGCTCCGGCGTGCCGGCGCGGAGCAGGTCGACATAGCCGGAGATCGATTGCAGCGGCGTGCGCAGCTCGTGGCTCATGCGCGCGAGAAACTGGATCTTCGCCTGCGTCGTGCGCGTGACCCGCTCGCGTGCCCTATCGGCGCGCGCCTGCTCCTGTGCATGCGCGAGCAGACAGCCGACGACGTCGGCGCAAAACAGCTGGAGCCGAGTCGCGCGGCGCGGCGGTCCGTGCGCGCCGCGAAAGAGCATCGCGAAGGCGCCGAGCACGCGGCCGTCGCGGCCGAAGAACGGGAGCACGTCGAGATGGCGAAAGCCGAGCATGCGCGCGACGTCGTGCAGATCGTCCTTGTCGCGCCAGACGTCGCGCACGCGGACGCGTCGGTGCTCGGTCATGGCGCGGCCGAACGGGCCCTCGCCGGCGCGGTGCGATCCGAACAGCTGAACCTGACTATCGGTAACGCCGTGTCCGAGGACCGGCGAGAGTGTTCCGTCGTTCTGGTCGTGCAACATCAGGACGCCCATGTCCGCCTTGGCGAGCGCGAGGATCAGCGCCAGCGCCGGTCTCAACTCGGCGGTGTCGAGCGGCCATTCGTGATTCGACGATGTGAGCACGGGTACCTCCCTGCAGCTGCCCGTAGGCTACCCGTGATCTAGAGCACTAAGAATTGACCGATGGTCTATGAGCAGCAGTGCCAAGCGGTTCGATCAGCAGCGGGGCCGTGCTGCCGGCGCGCGCGGCCGCGGCGGCGCGCGCCTGGGCGACGACGCGCACGAGGATGTCGACGGAGCTCGGCCGGGTGATCTCGACGCCGTCGAGGTGAATCGTGCGGCGGTCCGGCTCGGCGATGACGCGATCGACGAGACGTACGAGCTCGGCGAGCGACTGCGCGGCGAGCTTGTGCATGACGCGTCCGCGATGAACCTTGACCGTCTTCTCCGTCGTGCCGATGCGCGCGGCGACGTTCTTGTTCGGCGATCCGCTGGCGACGAGCGCGCACACTTCCGCTTCGCGCGGCGTGAGGCGGCCGGCGAGGCGCCAGAGCGCGACGAGCGCCCGATGTGCCTCTTCGGTTCGCCGCGCCTCCTCGATCGCGCGTCCGACGGCGGCGACGAGTGTTTCGGCGCTGAACGGCTTCGGCAGCAGATCGACCGCGCCGAGCTTCATCGCCTCGACGACCGTCGAGACGTCGCCGGTACCGGTCATGAAGATGATCGGCGCGTCGACGCCGGCGGCGCGCATCGCCTGGGCGAGCGCGATGCCGTCGATGTCGGGCATGCGGATGTCGGCGAGCACGCACGCCGGCTCGATGCCGTCGGCGTCCTCGAGATAGTCGGCGGCGCGCATCGCCGTGCGCACGCGATAGCCGTGCGAAGTGAGAATGCGCGAGAGGGACCGCACGATTCCCTCGTCGTCGTCGATGACGACGATCAATGGCTCAGTCGTCCACACGGCGCTCTCCGGTGAGGGCAATGTCGTGGTGCGATCCGTTGCGCACCGGCCAGCGCGTGACGACGCTGACCGTCGAGCCGGGATCGCCCCTGACGGTGAGATTCGCGCCGTGCGCGTCGGCGACGGCGCGCGCGAGCGCGAGCGAGGAATCACTCGCGTGATCCCCCGGCGCGAAGTGTGTAACGACGATCTCGACACTGTTCTCGGCCGGGCGGATGTCCACGGCGAGCGGACCGTTCTGATTCCCGCTCTTCGACGTCGCATGCAGCGCGTCGAGGAGCACGTTGAGCAGCGCTTGTCGCAGCAGCGTGGCGTCCGCCGTGATGCGCGGCACGTTGGCGTGGGCGCGTACATCAATTGGAATGTGTCGCGTGAACGCCTCAGTCGACACGAGCCGCACGGTTTCCTTCACCATCGCTTCGACGTCGAGCGGTCCGAACGTCGGCTCGCGGCTCGCGGCGAGGTCGTGCAACACCTGGAGCGCTTCGCGCATGCGCTGCTGTTCGGCGAGGGCATCGCGTAGCGCGGCGACGGCATCGGCGATGCGGGCGGTCTGCTCGGCCGGTGCGGCGACGGTGGAGAGATCGAGAAGACGTAGCGCGGCCGCGACATTCATCTCGAGCGCCGTGAGCGGCTGACGGAGGTCGTGAGTGATGGCGGCGACGAGCTCTCCCGCGACGGCGAGACGTGCCGCGCGCTCGAATTCTCGTCGTGCATCCTCAGACTCGAATGTGAACTTCTGCACGATCACAGGTTGCTCGTGTCAACGTTGCTTTAGCATTGGCTCTAGGGCCAATGGCGATGTTTGCGCGCAACAAGCGAACCTCCAGACACGGTGAACCCCCTGCAGTCGTGGAAGGTGTTGCGATGCGATTCCTGAATCACTCCGCCGACGCCAGTACGGCGATTCCTCTCTTGATCGTCGGTGGCTTTCCCGGAGCGGGCACGACGCGACTCGTGCGTCACGTGCTGGAGAGCTGCCTCGGCCGGCGTATCGTCGCGATCGTACGTGATGTGGGACTACTCGTCTCGGACGCGGGACCGGGAGTGCGCCGGCAGGGAGGAACCGTCGAGTGGGCGAACGGCAATCTCGCCGTCGAGAGCGACGATCCCACGGCGACGCTCGCGACGCTCGCGCGCGGCGACCGTCTCCCCGACCACGTGCTCGTCGAGACGCACAGCGGCGCCAATCCGCGGCGACTCGGGGGATACGGCTACATGCCGGGGTATCGCCCCGACGGGTTCGTCACCGTCGTCGATCCGCGCATCGCCGCGAACGCCGAGATCGTCGATCGGCTGCATGGAGACGCGGGAACGCCGCTGCGCCTCGCCGACGTGATCGTGCTCAACAAGCTCGATCTCGCCGGGACCGAAGGCACGGCGGCGGCGCAGCGATCACTCGGGCGCATCGCACCGTCGGCGCGCTTCGTGTGGTGCACGAACGGGCAGATCGCGCCGCAGGTGCTGATCGGCGCCGCGGCGACGCAGGGCCCGGACGACGCGTCGGTCGTCGCCGAGTGGCACGCGGGCTATCTGCCGCTGCGCCCGCGCGAGCGCCGCACGTACATCGGCGAGCGATGCCGGTCGTGGTGCCTGCTGACGAGCGACGGCATCGAGTCGCGCGAGTTCCGCGCGTGGGTGAACCACCTGCCGCCGACGATCGTGCGCGGCAACGGCACCGTCTTCCTGCGCGAGGAGCCGCGGCACCGCCATGAGTTTTCTTTAATAGGCGCGCGCTGGCAGCTCCGGCGCGGCACGCCGTGGGGCACCGACCACCCGTCGACGCGGATCACGCTCGTCGGCCTCGACGGGCGCACGACACGGACGCGCGGTCCGTTCGCCGACGGAGATGCCTCCGCCGCCGACGACCTCGCGCGCATGGTGATGTGACCATGCTCGCGTCGTCCCCGGGCGTCGGCGTCGGTCAGCGGGTCCTCCTCGTCGAGGACCACCTCGATTCGGCGGTGAGCATCGGACGACTGCTACGGCTGTTCGGCTATGAAGTGCACATCGTCACCGACGGACTCGAGGCGCTGCGCGACGCGCGCGACTTCGCGCCGACGGCGGCATTGATCGACCTCACCCTGCCGACGATCGACGGGTTCGCCGTCGCCGAGCGTCTGCGTGCGCGGCGGGCGACGCGCGACGCGCTGCTCATCGCCATGACGGGGTGGGCGACGGAAGAGCACACCGCGCGGGCGAAGGAAGCCGGATTCGACGCGCACCTCGTGAAGCCGATCTCCGTCAACGCGCTCCTCGGCGCGCTCGAGCCACTCGCTACTCGCACCGCCGCCCCCCGGCCACGGAGAGCTCGTCCATGTCGCACGACACGCGCCAGCCATCGGTAGCCGACCGCACGACGACCACGCCGATCGCCGCACCCTCGCACGTCGCGCCACCGGCAGAGGCCCCGCGTCCGGACATGGTCTGGATTCCCGGCGGGGTGTTCAAGATGGGGAGCAACGACGCGTACCCCGACGAGCAGCCGCAGCACATGGCGGAGGTCAGCGGTTTCTGGATGGATCGCCATCCCGTCACGAACGCGCGCTTCGCCCGCTTCGTCGAGGAGACGGGCTACGTGACCTACGCGGAGTTCCCGCCCGATCCGGCGGACTATCCGAACGCATTGCCGGAGATGCTGCACCCGGGATCGCTGGTGTTCGTGAAGCCGTCGACGCCGGTGAGCCTGCGCAACGCCAATGCGTGGTGGCGATTCATCCTCGGCGCGGACTGGCGGCATCCGTCCGGCCCGGGCAGCTCGATCGACGAGCTGCGCGAGCATCCAGTGGTGCACGTCGCGTACGTCGACGCGGCGGCGTTCGCCGACTGGGAGGGGAAGACGCTGCCGACCGAGGCGGAGTGGGAGTTCGCGGCGCGCGGCGGTCTGGTCGGCGCGACGTACGCCTGGGGCGACGAGCTGATGCCCGGCGGAATGGCGATGGCGAACTACTGGCAGGGCCGCTTCCCCAATGAGAATACTCTAATCGACGGGTACGAGGGCACGTCGCCGGTCGGCAGCTATCCGCCAAACGGGTTCGGGCTTTACGACATGATCGGGAACGTCTGGGAGTGGACGTGCGACTGGTACGGCGTGCGCCACTCGGCGAAAGCGTCCGTGGGCTGCTGTCATCCGCGCAATCCGCGCGGCGCGCGCGAGGACGAGAGCCGCGACGCGACGTCGCCGGCGGCGCAGATCCCGCGCAAGGTGCTCAAGGGCGGCTCGTTCCTCTGCTCGGCGAACTACTGCCGGCGCTATCGCCCCGCGGCGCGCTTCCCGCAGCAGGTGGATTCGTCGACGAGCAACATCGGATTTCGCTGCATCATCCGGCCATGATCCTCGAAGGCCCGCGGGACATCGCGGCCGACGCCTACGTCTACGCCTTTCCGCTCGTGTGCATGGAGCTCGCCCGCCGCGCCGCGACGAACGTGTCCGCCCCGGCGCCGAGCGGGCGCGCGCCGATGAATCAGTTCGCTCATCGCGAAGGCTTCGCCGATCCGACCTCGACCGAGCTCGTTCGCCCGTGCGCCGACATGATCTCGTCGGCGCTGTGGTTCGACGTCGGGCGCGAGCCGATCGTGATCGCGCTGCCGGATTTCGGCGAGCGGTACGTCGTCTTCGAGCTGCACGACCTGTGGACGGACGTGTTCGCGTCGATCGGGGCACGCACCACCGGGACGTCGGCGCAGCGCATCACGCTCGCCGGTCCGGAGTGGACGGGCGGCGGCGCGCCCGGCAGCACGCTCGTACGCGCGCCGACGGCAACCGGGTGGATCGTCGGCCGGATTCAGGCCGACGGGCGCGGCGATCTCGACGCCGTACACGAGCTTCAACAGGTGGTTCGCGTCGCGCCGCTGAGCGCCGCGGCAACGCCGTACACCTGGCCGCAGGGCGCCGTCGACGGCAGAAGGCAGGCGCACGGCTCGCTGATCGATCAGATCGAGAGCACGAGCGTCGAGCAGTTCTTCGCACTCTTCGCGAATGCGACGCGAACGAATCCGCCGCACGCGAACGACCAGCCGATCCTCGAGCGGATGCGGCGGGTCGGTCTCGAACCGGGCACGCCGCTCGCGCTTGCCGACGCCGCGCCGGAGATGCGTGAAGCGATCGAGGCCGCTGGGCCGGCAGCGCGCGAGCGGATCAAGCGCGCGGCCGCACGTCCCGGATCGCCGCTCAACGGATGGCGCGCGAATCTCGGCGCCGTCGGTACTTACGGGACGGACTACCTCCGCCGCGCCGCCGTCGCGTATGCGGGGCTCGATGCGTCGACTCCCGAGGACGCGGTGTGCGCGGCGGCGTCGAGCGACTGTGACGGCATGCCCCTCGAGAGCGGGGCAATCTACCGGCTGCACTTCGGCGCCGACGAGCTTCCTCCGGTGCGCGCGTTCTGGTCGCTGACGATGTACGACCATCGACAGCGTCTCGCGGCGAACGTGATCGACCGCTACGCGATCGGCAGCCGCGATGCGATCGAGCACAACGCCGACGGGTCGCTCGACCTGTACGTCCAGCACCGCTCGCCCGGTGACGAGCACGAGGCCAACTGGCTGCCGACGCCCGAGCAGGGACCGTTCACGATGATCCTGCGCCTCCATTGGCCGATGCACGCGATCCTCGACGGCCAGTGGCAGCCGCCACGCATTCGACGAGTGAGCCCATGAAAGACGATCCATCGGTCGAGCTATCGGCGCGGCGCACCGGCATGTCCTTCCAGCGGACGCGCATGAGCGCGGATCGCACGCTGATGAGCGTGATCCGCACGGCGCTGTCGCTGATCAGCTTCGGCTTCACGATCTATCAGTTCTTCGAGAAGCTCCAGGAGCAACATCTCGTGCGCTCGGCGAACGCGCCGCGGAACTTCGGGAGAGTGCTCATCTGGCTGGGCATCGGCATGGTCGCCGTGGGCATCCTCTTCCATCTGCAGTTCATGCGCGGCCTGCGCGACCTGCGCCGCGACATGAAGCGCGAGGGGCTCATCCACGGCGAGAGCCACTTTCCGCCTTCATATACGCTCGTCGTCGCCGTGCTGCTCCTGCTGCTCGGCCTCGCTGCGATCGGAAGTCTCTCGCTCGGTACGGGACCCTTCGGCTGATGCGTGCATCGTTGGTTGGCTCATCGGCCAATCGCTGGCACGTAATCGCGTCACGACGTTGTGAATGGGGACTTACCGCGGGTGTGGTATGCGAGGGATGTTGGGGAGGGGATGGGGAAGTGCCGCCCTGCTGGCGACGCTGACGACCACCATTGCCGGCGCACAGACGCCGCAATTCAAGGAATCACCATGCACGGCCGCGTTCGGCCGCATCGATGACTCGCTGAACACGATCGTGCATTGCGGGACGGTAACAGTATTACAGGACCGGAGTCGGCCGAAGGACGCGACGCTTCAGAAGGTGGTCTTGCCGGTCGTGAAGTTCGAGGCGGCCGACGCGCGCGAGACGCCGATGCTCTTTCTCGCCGGCGGACCGGGCGAGTCCGCGGTCGATGCGCTCCAGCAGGTCGTGCTGCGGACGTCGTTCGGCAAGCTGATGCTGCGCGAGCGGCCGGTGATCGCGTTCGATCATCGCGGCATCGTCGTCAACGCCGATCGCGGGCTCACGTCGCTCGGCTCGGCGCCGCTGATCCAGCGCGTGCCGCGCCTGCTCGGCGTGCCGATGCTGCGCGACTCGGTGGCGCGGATCGCCAAGGCGCTGCGCACGCAGGGAATCGAGCCGCGGAACTTCACGACGCTCTCGGCGGTCGACGACATCGCCGACGTGATTCACGCGCTCGGGTACACGAAGGTCGTGCTCGTCGGCGTGTCGTATGGAACGCGCGACGCGATGCACTTCATGCATCGACATCCGGAGATGATCGAGTCGGTCGTGCTCGACGCCGTCGCGCCGCCGAGTGCGAGCGAGCTGCTCGACTCGACGACGATCGTGCACGCGGGGCTCGGCGTGATCTCGCGGATCGTCGACGATTGCCGGCACGATCCGGATTGCGCCGGGGAGTACGGTGACCTGCCGAGCGCGGTCGCTCGCCTCGTGTCGGACACGACCTCCGGACTGCAGCGCACCGCGAACTTTCCCGACAACGGCGGCTGGCGCACGATCAAGGTGAACAGCCGCGCGGTGCTGAGCATCCTCGGACTCGTCGCCGCGTCCGAGCCGATCCGCGCCGAGACGCCGCGCGTGCTGCTGGAGTTCGCGAGCCAGGACACGCTGCGCAGCGAGCTCTCGACGCGCGTGCTCGTCGCGGCGGCGGCGGATCCGACCCTCGTCTCATCGAGCCCGGGGCGTGTTCCGATGATTCGCTACGTCACGCTGTGCTCGGACCGTCCGCAGGGCGAGCCGTACGCGGGCGATCGGACGCTCTGTGATGCGATCGGCGTCCCGTTCGGCGGAGAGGAAGCGACGGCGCGCGTCGTGAGCACGCTGCCGACGCTGCTCATCTCGTCGGGTTACGACGCGCAGACGCCGCCGGAGTTCGCGACGGATGCGCTGCGCAGCCTGAAGCGCGGATATCGCGTGTATTTCCCGATGGTCGGGCACGTGGCGCTCGGCCGGCCGGTTGCCATGGCATGCGTGGCGATCGTCATCGATTCATTCATCGCACGCCCCGACCGAGCGCCGGCGTCGGACTGCGTCTCGAGCGTGTTGCCGGCGTTCGTGCCGAGAGGCGTCATGACGCCAACGCGCGCACCGTAGCGAGGATGGCCGAGATGACCAGCCCGTCCTTCTTCATGGCGTCCATCACGTGGCGCATCACGGAGTCGGTGAGCTTGGCGGCATTGGCCGGGTTGGTCGTCTCGCTGCGCGCGGCGAAGATCAGCTTGTCGTCGGAGAGCGAGTAGACCTGGGTCTCGACCGTCACGATCTGATCGGTGACGACGTAGCCGGGGTCGTACGGGTAGGCCCAGGCGGTGTTCCAGTAGTTCACGAACCCGTACGGTGCGCCGTACCAGTAGGTGCCGGGCACGTACGTGGCGTCGTTGGTGACGCTGACGACGCGCATGATGATCGCGCCGTCGACGTTCGCGGCGCGCAGCTGGGCGAGCAGCGCATTCTTGCTCGTCGTGCTGTCGACGTGTGGGAGGATCTTGTACCCGGGCACCCCGTACGGGAACCGACCGGCGATGCGATCTTCGACGGAGCGGCGCAGCGCCTCGTCCCTCGTCACGAACACGGCGACGGTCTTCTTGAACCCGATCGGCTTGGCCTGGGGATCGTGCCAGGTCGCGGCGAGCTCGGTCTTGTGATAGCAGGATCCCGTCGCCAACGCGAGCGGCAGGGCGAGCAGGGCAAGATACTTCGATCGCATGGCAAACTCACTTTTCTGCTTGGTGACAAACGAAACAACGTGAGCTGATCAGGGCTTCGCGGCGGGCTTCGACACGGTGAAGGTGAGGAACAGCGACTGTCCCTGCGGCGCGACCCGATTGCCGAACTCCATGTAGTACTGCAGCGTCGCGAGCCCGCTGTAGGGCTTCAGCGGAAATGCATATGTGACCTCGGGACCGATGCCGAACATGTGGTCACGCGAGTCGAATGCCGCCGGTAATGGGTAGTTCCGGTCGTCCGACACCTTCCACTGCGCGTAGTACGCGAGCCCGAACTGTCCGGCGTTCTTCACGAAGTTGTGTCCGACGCCGCCCTCGAGAGTGAGCAGATTGCCCGGCTTGCGGTCGGTGTCCCGCGCGTGCGACGACGTCTGAAACGAGATGAGCGTCGAGGCCGTGCTCGTTCTCGACGGGCTCAGATAGACCGTGCTCCCCGCCTGCCACTCATAGCTCCAGACGCCGAGTCCCGTGTTGTCGGGATCGTCGGGCGTGTACCGGCCGGTCGGCATCCAGACGCCGAAGCCGGCGACGATGTCCGCGGCGGGAACGCTCCAGCCGAGCTTCACCGGCTGCACGAACAGATCGCCGAAGCCCCAACTCGTTTCCTGTCGCAGGCTCGCGAGCTCGCGCGCGGAGTTCTGAAAGGGAACTCTCGCCGTCGCGCTCCAATGGCCGTGGAGGACCGGCGCCGGATACGTGTAGCTGCCGACGAGCTGCACGAACTGGGTGCGGGGCCGGAGCGCGGGCACGATCGTCCCGTCTGATTCGTTGACCCGATCGGCGTCGTAGTTGTTGTAGAAGAGGCTGAGGTAGGCGCCGGGAGGCAGCAGGGTGCCGGAGCCGAGCGCGTAGTCGCCGCGGATCTGCGGCACGGCTGCCTGGGCCGTGGCGACGCTCGCACAGGCGCAGAGGAGGAGAGCGACGAGTGAACCGCGCTGAACGAGCGACATGGCGATCCCCCTGATGAGGTGAGG
>CBHWBX010000097.1:0-11386 GCA_966111935.1 uncultured Gemmatimonadaceae bacterium | reverse complement strand
TGGGCGGAAGAGACTCATTGGTCTCTTCCGCCCATTCCGCAACATCCGCGTCTTCAAAATGTCGTGTTGGCTGCGTCCCGCCGAGTCCTGTCATGACCCTCAAAGCAGCCCTAGAGAAGTCCTAGCCACCCCTTGTCCGTTCCGGTGAATCCGGGGAACACCGCATCCATCCGCGCGGCGCCGAGGTGCTTGAACGCGACTTCAGAGAACACTGATCGGAAGTCCGTCGTCAGCGCGAGATCGCGTCCTTCGTTGAGCTGCTCGACCTCGAGGCCCGGCCACTTGCCGTGGACCTTGTGGCCCTTCACGTCGCCGCCGATCACGAACATCGCCGTCGCGTGGCCGTGGTCGGTGCCGCCGTTGCCGTTCTGGCGCGCCGTGCGGCCGAACTCGGACATCGTGAGAATGGTGACATCCGCCATGCGCGGGCCGAGATCGCGCACGAGCGCGGCGATCGACGTCGCGAAGTCGTCGAGCCGCGCCGCGAGCTGGCCCGTGGCGCCGCCCTGGTTCACGTGGGTATCCCAGCCGCCGACGTCGGCGAACGCCACCTCGAGGCCGACGTCCGCCTTGATGAGCTGCGCGATCTGGCGCAGGTGCTGCGCGAAGGGTGAGCGCGGGTACTGCGCGCCGTTCTGCGGCTGATACTGCTGCGGATTCGCCGCCTTGAGGATCTTCGTCGCCTCGAACCTCTCGCCGCCCGCGGCGTGCACGATGTCGGCGCTTCCCGTGCGATAGAGGGCTTCGATGCTCTCCGCCTGCGAGCCCGTCGAGCGGACGGTGAACTCGTCGAGGCTGTTCATCGCGATCGTCGGTGCAGCCCCCTCGAGAATCCGCGGGGTCTGCGGCGTCATCGACACGGCGCGGAATGCGTCGCGTCCGCCGACGTGGCATTCATCGCATGTTCCACGCACGGCGAGATACCGGTTGAGCCAGCCGTCGCGCGAGCCCTTGTTGTCGGGCGTGCCGCTCTCCATGTAGTCCTGCGCATCGAAGTGCGACCGGGTATTGCTCGGGCTTCCCACGGCATGCACCGGCGCAAGGATCCCGTCGTCCCAGAGCGGCTTGAACGGCGCGAGCGACGGATGCAGCCCGAAGAAGCCGTCGAGATCGATCGCCGTATTCGCCGCGCCGGACACCGGACGCGGGATCGCGATCGACGGACGCATGCTGTAATACGCGCGCTCGCCGAACGGCACGACGACGTTCAGCGCGTCGGCGGCGCCTCGCTGGAACAGGACGATCAGCACCTTGCCGCGCGCGTTCCCGCTCGCCGCCGCGCCCTTGAGCAGCTCCTGCGCGAACACGGTGCGCCGCAGGAAGGTCGGGCTCAGCCCCATCGTCGCCAGCGCCATCGCGCCCGACTTCATGAACACTCTGCGATTCATCTCAAAGCCCTCATCAGCGACGTTGAAATTCCGGGGCCCCGAGGGCCAATCCGACGACCTGCGGCAGTCCCTGCAAGTTGATCGGGCGCGCGCCCGGTGCCGGCGCCATCGCCGTCGAGTCGCGCGGAGCGGCCTTGAGCATCGGATTCTCCCCGGTCATCAGGACGTCGCGCGTCACCGATGACACTTGCCCGCCGAGAATGCTCTTCACCACGCCGTCCACCTGTGCGGCGCGCGGCTGCGTTCGCAGGGCCACGAGCTCCGGGACGTTCCGGAGCTGCGCGCCCGGCACCTGACCGGCGGCGAGGCGCAATCCGAGGTTGATGCGATTCAGGATCGCGCCGGTGTTCATCCACGCGTCGCCGCGGTCGGGCCACCCGTCGGGCGTCTGGCGTCCGAAGATCGGCTGGCCGAGCTGCGCAACGATCTGTGCGCTGCGCGGCGTCGAGTCCGGATCGGCGTTCAGCGCGCGCAACGCGCTCGCCACGAGCTCGAACGGAGTCTTCACCTTGGCGCGATACGCAGCGCGACTGAAGAACTCCGGCGACGTCACGATGCAGCGCACGGTCTCGCGGAGGTCGCCGTCGCTCTTCGAGAACGTCTTCGCGCAGCGATCGACGAGCGCCCGCGGCGGTTCGTCGCTGACGAAATGACGCGCGAGCTTGGTCGCGATGAACCGCGCGGTCGACGGATGCCGCGCGACGATGTCGAGCACCTCCTCGCCCTCCTCGACGCCGCGGCCGGCGGGGAAGCGATGGCCGAGAATCGTCTTCTCCCCGGCGTCGTGCAGCGCGGGATTGAACACGAACGCGCCCGTCTGCCGGTTGAACGTCCACCCGGTGAGCGCGCGTGCGACTTCCTGAACGTCCTTCTGCGTATATCCGCCGTCGACGCCGAGCGTGTGGAGCTCCATCAGCTCGCGCGCGTAGTTCTCGTTCAGCCCACCGCGCCGCGGCCGCGCCTGTTGCACGATCCGGCGCATCGCCGGCCGCGCGGCGTTGTCGCGGCGCATCTCCGCGAGCGTCGTGTGCAGGCTGTCGGCCGTGCTCTGCGCATTGTCGAGGAAGAACAGCATCGCCGGGCTCTTCGCGACCGCCCCCAGCAGGTCGCGGAACTTGCCGAGCGCATTCGGACGAATGACGTCGCGGTCGTAGCTCGTGAGGAAGAGCCGCGTCTGTCCCTTGCCGGCGAAGACGCTGAAATGATTCTCCCAGAACTCGACCATCACTTCCTGAAGCTGGCGATCGCTCGCCACGGCGCGCGCGAGCTGCGCCGACTGCACCTCGCCGATGAACTGCTGCGTGCGGCGCACGAGCATCGCCGTCTGCGGATCCTGCTGGAGGATCTCGCGCCGCGCCTGCGCGCGATTGATCGTCGAATCCGCGGCATCGAGCTTCTTCGCCTGACGCTGGATCTGCTGCACGAGGTTGTAGTCGCGAATGATGTCCGGGGTCGGCAGCGACCAGACGTCGTAGCGCGCCATGAGCGCATCTGTTTTCGCGTCATCGATTCGCTCCGGATGGAGCTGGAGATCGATCCATCGGTCCACGCCCATCGCGCGGACACGCTCGGCGTCGCCGGGCCGTCCGCCGAAGGCGAGGCGGTTGAGCGCCTGTTGAACCGCTTCGTCGGGAAGCAGATCGCCGTGCTGCGCCGCCGGTGCAGCAGTCGCGGGGCCCATCTCCGCGGGAGAGGTTCCGTGCGCGGCGCAGCCGAACGCCGGGACAACGAGAAGGGCAAAGGATAGTTTTCGCATCGTGCGCGTGCGGTGCTCCATGGGTTTCCTCGCTGCGCGGTGCTCGGATCTCCGCCTTCCGAAGCGCCGACGTGCACGGTAGACGTTCACGCCGACGACGGCGTTAAGCCCCGGGCCGAGCGTCTTGCGTCCGCGCAATTCGTATCCTACGGTTGGTTGCGCACCCCCGCCCGCAAATTTTCCCGAAGCCCCGCCGAAGTGCCGCATTTCTTTCGCACGCCGGACGAGTTCGTCGCCGCCGCCCAAGCCGCCGTCGCCGCGGCCGCGCCGAGACAGCCCGTCGCCATTCTCGTCATCGAAGTCGACCCGCTCAGCGATCCCGCCGTCAACGGCGCCGGAAAGGAGTCGGCGATCGGTGCCCTGTCCGAGATCATTCGCCACACGGCGCGCGAGGACGACCTCGTCGGACGCATCGGCGACCGGCTCGTGATGGTCCTGCCGTCGACGACCGCCGACGATGGGCGCGCCGCCGGCGAGCGACTGGCGAACGCGGTGCGCATCCACGACTTCGGAGAGGGGCTGGGGCAGCTCACGATCTCGGTCGGCGCCGCCGCCGCGCCCGAGCACAGCACGTCGTACGATCTCGTCTACGACTGGGCGATGAAGGCGCTCCGTCGCATTCAGACGCAGGGACGCGATGGTGCCGGCGCGGCACCCCTGCCGCACCACGAGGCGCTACATCGCCCGCTGGCCATCGATCGCTTTGCCGGACGCGCCCAGGAGCTCGGGCAGCTCATGGAGTGGCTCGACGAAGCGAGCAACGGCATGCCGCGCGTCGTGTCGGTCTTCGGCGAAGCCGGAACGGGAACGGCGACGCTCGTGCATCAGCTCGAGTCCGAGGTGCGTCTGCGCGGCGGGCTGTTCGTGAGCGTCGCATCGCCCGACCTGCCCGTGCGCCGTCCCTACGGCGCATGGCAGGCGCTGCTCCGCGTCACGCATCGCTTCCCGACGGCGCCCGATCGCGAGTGGCACGAGCTCCAGCATCTCGAGCCGTCGCTCCGCTCGCCCGCGAACAACGGCCACCCCGGCTCGCAGTACCGACTGCTCGGCGAGCTCACCGAGTACGTGCGCGCGCTCGCCTCGAATCGACTGTTCGTGCTCGTGCTCGACGAGATGCAGTGGGCCGAATCGACGACCTGGGACGCGCTCGAGCATCTGATCACGCAGCTCGACTGCGACCGGATGATGGTGATTCTCACCCATCGCCCGGACCCGGCGTTCGATACGTCGCCGCACAAGCAGATGCTCGGCCGCTTCGACATCGTGCGCGAGATCGCGATCTCGCGTCTCACGCGCGACGAAGTGAAGCAGTGGCTCGAGGCGGCGTTCCATCGCCAGGTCATCGCCCGCGAGTTTCTCGCGTTCCTCTATCGCCACACCGAAGGCAATCCGCTCTTCATCTCGCAGCTCCTCCGCGCGCTCGTCGAGGAAGGTGCGATCTGGTACAACGGCACGCGCTGGGAGTGGAGCCCGGTCTCCGAGCTGCGTCTCCCCGCCGGCCGCAGGGCGCTGATCGCGCAGCGGCTCGCGCGCTTCTCGTCGAGCACCCAGGCGGTGCTCGCGACGGCGGCGATCATCGGACGCGAGTTCGACGTCGGCCTGCTCGTCGGCGCGGGGGCGGGGAGTGAAGCGGCCGTGCGGCTCGCGATCTCCGAGGCGAGCACCGCGGGGCTGATTCGTCCGACGTACGAGCGAAAGGCCGGCGGCTTCGCGTTCGTGCACGACGAGATCGCCGAAGTCCTGGTCGAGACGCTGCCGCGCGCGCAGCTGCGGCATCTCCATCACCGCGTGGCGCAGTCGCTCGAGAAGCGGCGCCCCGACCTGATCGGCGAGATCGCGACGCACTACGACGCCGCGCAGGAGCAGGCGGACGCCTACCGCACGGCGCAGCTCGCCGCGAGGGCCGCGGACGCGGTCTACGCGCACAACCTCACGGGCGCGTACCTCCACATCGCCGCGCGCAACGCCACGACCCCCGGCGAGCTCGCCGAGATCCGCGTCGCGCTCGCGCACGTCGCCGAGACCGGCGGGCGATTCGACGAAGTCGAGGAGCTGTGCGACCTCACGATCGAATGGTTCGAAGGACAGAACGACGCGCGGCGCGCCCTCACGCTGCGCCGCATGCGCGAGCGCGCGCGCATGGAGCTCGGTCAGCCCGCGCGGGGGACCCTCAAGGCGCGCGCCGCGCTCGACGAGAGGGCGAGGGACGTAGACTCTCCGCGCGCGCGCGTGGCGGTGCTCATGAGGGTCTCGCAGACGCACGGGCGCCTCGGCGACCACGCGACCGCGGCGCAGATCGCCGCCGACTGCGTGGCGATGGCCGAGCGGCTCGACGATCCGCTCATCAGCGCCGACGCGTTCACCCGGCTCGGCAGTGCGTCGGTCGCGGAATCGCCGGCCCGGGGGCGGGCGGCGTACACGCGGGCGCTGGAGCTGTATGAAGCGGCGAGCGACGTGCGCGGGCAGGCGCGGAGCTACAACAACCTCGGGATCGCGGCGCAGTTCGAGGGTCGTCTCGAGGAGGCGGCGGCGGCCTTTCTGAAGAGCATCGCGCTCAGCCGTTCCGCCGGGATGCCCGACATGTGGGGGCTGGGGGCGGTCAACCTTGGCGTGCTGTCGCAACGGCTTGGCGAGTACGACCGTTCGCGGGAGCTCCTGGGCGAGGCGCTGGCGCTGTTCGCGGCGGTGAAGCACAGCGAGTACCAGCTCATGGCGCTGTTCAACATGGCGCACGTGGAGCGCGAGCTCGGCCTCTGGGAATCGGCGGCGGCGCTGTACGAGGCGACGATTCCGCTCGCCCAGCGGATCGGCCAGTTCGACGTCGAGATCGGGGCGCTGGCGGGGATTGGGCTCTGCTACCTGGACATGGACCGGATCGACGAAGCCGTGAAGGCCCACCGGCAGGTCCTCGAGCGCATCGAGGGGCGGGATTCCTGGTTCCAGAACCGGGAAATGGCCGAAGCTTTGGGGATCCGGATCGAAGCTTTACAAAGTCGTCATGCGGACGCTTTGGCCCATTTCGATCGGGCACTTGCGATGGCGGAATCGGCGGACGTCTACAACGCGGCATGGCTGACGGCCATTTGTGCCGAATCACTTTTGCCGATCGATCGCGGTCGAGTCAAGATGACCGTTTTGCGTTTTGCCGAAGCGCTTGGGAGCCTCGGATATCCCGAAATGACAAGACGTTACGAGATGCTCGCGGCCTTGTGATTTTTCTTACGAAAGGGGTTTTTCCTCTGGCGGGAAGTGGGGGTGAGCCGTATCTTCGAATCCGAATTACGAAGTACCAACGACGGCTGCCTGCGCGTTGGGCACCCGCCAACTCCCATTTCCTATGCGTGAAAATCTCAGACTGATCGCGGCCGGGCTTTCGCTTCTCGTCGTCGTGGGTTGCGGCGAGACGGCCACCGCTCCGCAGGCTGCCTCGACGCAGAAGCTCTCGGCCACGGCGCCGAAGTTCGACTACAGCTTCGCGGGGACCTTCGGCGACCAGTACTCCAGCTTTGTCGTGACGCCGTCCGGCGGTACCTATGCGGCGGGCTCCTTCAATGTGAGCTTCCCGGCGAACGCGGTGTGCGACCCGGATCTCTCGTCGTACGGCGAAGGCACGTGGGACAGCTCCTGCGTCCCGCTCGGCCGCGCCATCCGCGTGAGCGCGCAGGTTCGCCTCGGCGCGTCTGGCGTTGCGATCGACTTCTCGCCGGACATTCGTTTCGTGCCGGGCAAGGTCGTCACGCTGTCGACCGACATGTACGCTCCGTACATCCGCGCGAACCGCGACTTCTTCGCCCGCTACCCGCAGGCGCTGCGTCCCCTCGCGCTGTACTACTCGCCGACGATCGGCGGTAACCGTGTTGCTGACTACCTCAGCGATCCGAGCCTGGTCACGCACATCGACCTGAGCACGGGCCGTGTCTGGCGCCGCGTGAAGCACTTCAGCGGCTACAGCGTCACGAGCGGTGATGCCTGCGAGCCGTCGCCGGGCGATCCGGACTGCATCGAAGTCGGCGGCGAGATGTAATCGCCGCTGTGAAAAAGGCCCCGGCGAATGCCGGGGCCTTTTTTTTCGCTTTCGGTCGCGATCAGTTAGACCTGAGGACGTAGCCGACGCCGCGCACCGTGTGGAGCAGCGGCTCGTCGTCTTCGGTGTCGAGCTTCTTGCGCAGGTAGGCGACGTAGACGTCGACGATGTTCGTCTCCTCGACGTCCACGGGCGTCTGGCGCCAGACCTGCTGCGCGATCGCGGCGCGGGTGAGCGTCTTGCCCGCGTGCCGCATGAAATACTCGAGGAGCGCGAACTCGCGCTGGGTGAGCCCGAGCTCGCGGTCGCCGCGGCGGACCTGGCGGGTGAGCGGATCGAGCTCGACGTCGGCGACGCAGAGCCGGGGCACGTGGCCGGCGGCGCCGGCGCGGCGCAGCAGGGCGCGCACGCGCGCGACCAGCTCGTCGGTGTCGAAGGGCTTCGTGAGATAGTCGTCGGCGCCGGACTCGAGCCCGGTGACGCGATCGGCGATCTCGTCGCGCGCCGTGAGCATGAGCGTCGGCGCGTGGATGCCTTTGCGGCGCAGCTCGCGCACGACCTCGAATCCGTTACGATGCGGCAAGCCGACGTCGAGGATCAGCAGATCGGGCGCGTTGGTGAGCGCGCTCGACAGGCCTGATTCCCCGTCGCGTGCCGAACGTACGGAGTATCCGTGCTCGCCGAGGACGCGCTTGAGAAGCGCCACGAGCTCCGGATTGTCTTCGACCACGAGCACCGTGGTCTGGTGGGCGGCTGCATGCATCTCCTGCTCAAGATATTGTGTGCGTTGGGCGCAGCAAGGCTTGAGGTCGGACGGTTACGCGGCTTGCTTTGGGACGTGGCTTTCCCTCGGCACCGCGCGTCGTCCGCGATTCTCTTCGTCGGCTCCATCGCCGCGGCGGCCACCACGGGCGCATTGATCGCGATCGGCCACCGCATGGGCGGTGCATCGCTCCCCTTCGCCGCGACCGGCGCGACGCTGCTGCGACGCACGGTGAGCGGTGCATCGTCCGGTCTGGTCTTCACCGGCGTCGTCGTGCACCTCGGGCTCGTCTTCGGGTGGAGCGCACTCTGCGTCTGGCTCGTCGGCTCGCGCGGGTGGCGTCCGATGCTCGCGGCGCTCGTCGTCGCGCTCGCGGCGCATCTGGCGTCGTGGCTGGCGGCCTGGTCGACCGGCTACGGCATCGCGAGCGTGGTCGCGCTCGGAGACCGGATCGTGCTTGCGGTCGTGTTTGCGCTCGCGCTCGTGGTGGGCATACGCCTTGCCTTTTTCTCCTCCCGAAACGCGTAACGATTCGCTGAACGTCGCAGGGCGATCTCGTTCATTAATCGTTCGTTAATCATCGGCACAGGCACGCGGGACGCCTCAACGGCCCATGTGACCGACGCCACCGCGCCGCGGTTGTACAAGGAACAACTTCGGGGCTGTCGTGTCTGATTACGACAGCGATTCGAGGTTGCGAGCGTTCGAGGGCTTCAGGGCACCAAGACTCTGAAACTCTCGCGGCGCGCGAATCGTCGGAGTGGGTAGGAGCAGGTCGATGGCGCAGTACAACACACAGGAGGGGGGCATGGACATCCTCGTGATGCTCGAGGAGAACCCCGATCACTCGCCGGTGCTGGCGCATGTGAACTCCGTCCCGTCGCCGTTGCATTCATCGGAACGGCCGTCGCGCGACATCGTGACGCTGTACGGGGATCCAAACCCGGAGTCGTTGGCGCTGGCCCTTGCCGCGGCGGTGGAGTCACACCGCACCAACGATGGACATGCCGAGGCGATCCGTCACCTTGGCATCTGGCCGGAGCGCGGAGCGGTTGGGGATGCTGCCTGGAGAGACGCCAGTGGGCAGCTGGTAACGACCGATCTCGAGATCTCCCTCGAGACGTTGCATTCGACGGCGAATCAGTTGCTGATCGAGTGCGGGCAGTTGATTCGGCGGCTGGTCGCGGGGCTCTCGATGCCCGACTGGCCGGAAGGAGCACGACGGGCGATCAGCATCTCGATCGGACCGATCGTGGGGATCACGGCACCGGTGTTCGCACCGCTCGAGAACATGATGGAGCGGATGAGAGAGGCTGATGCGTTCGCGTTCGAAACCGAAGGAGACTAGCTCGAGAACCTGATCTGTCAGAGCAGTACCAACGGGGCGATCCATACTCGATATGGATCGCCCCGTTCGTGTTTCAGCCCATCGAGATGCGCAGCGACGGACGCACGCTCTCCGTCGACGGGTCGACGCCGAGCAGCGGAATGCCCTTGCGGCGGAACGCATTCGCGAGCGCCGGCTTGTCGCCGGCGTGGCGGTATGCTTCGTCGGGCTCGATGAGCCGGCGCTCGACGAGCGACTCGAGCGCGCCGTTGAGCGTGATCATCCCGTGCGCGCGCGACGTCTGCATGATCGAGCCGATCTGGAACGTCTTGTTCTCACGAATGAGATTCGCGACCGGCGGCGTGTTGATGAGAATCTCGCGGGCGGCGACGCGGCCGCCGCCGATGCGCCGGCAGAGTGTCTGCGCGATCACCGCGACGAGCGTGTCGGCGACGAGCGTGCGCACCTGCGCCTGCTGTCCCATCGGAAACTGATCGATGATGCGATCGATCGTGCCGGCCGCGGTCGTCGTGTGCAGCGTCGCGAACACGAGGTGTCCGGTCTCCGCCGTCTCGAGCGCGATCGACACGGTCTCGAGGTCCCGCATCTCGCCGATGAGCACGACGTCGGGATCCTCGCGCAATGCGGCGCGCAGCGCGTGCTTGAACGATCGTGTGTCGCGGCCGATCTCGCGCTGCGTGACGACGCAGCGCTTGCCTTCGTGCACGAACTCGATCGGATCCTCGATCGTGATGATGTGCTCGCGACGGAGCGCATTGACGAGATCGATCATCGCGCAGAGGGTCGTCGACTTGCCAGAGCCCGTGGGCCCGGTGACGAGAATGAGACCGCGCCGCAGCTCGCACAGCCGCTGCACCTCGAGCGGCAGATCGATCTCCGCCGCCGTGACGATGCCCGCGGCGACGTGGCGGAACACCGCGGCGACGCCGCGCCGGTCGCGCAGCGCGTTGACGCGAAAGCGTCCGACGCCCGGCAGCTCGTACGCGAAGTCGGCGTCGTGCGCCTCGAACTGCGCGAGCGCGGCCTCGGACATCGTGCTCTGGACGAGCGCCTCGGTCTCGTCGGCACGAAGCGGATCGCCAACGAGTCGATGGATGTCGCCGTCGATCCGGAGGATCGGCGGCTCGCCGGCGCGCAGGTGCAGGTCGGATGCGCCGCGTTCGACCGCGATCGTCAGGAGCCGGTCGATCGCGCGCGTGCGGTCATTCCCGGCCATCGCGATGCGCCGGCAGGGTCACGATGAAGGTGGTCCCGGCGCCCGGTTCACTCGTGACGTCAATCGTTCCGCCCGATTGCTCGACGACGCTCGCGACGATCGACAGGCCGAGTCCCGTGCCCCGCCCGTCGCCCTTGGTCGTGAAGAACGGCTCGAAGATGCGCTCGATCGTCTCGTGGCTCATCCCTTCGCCGGTATCCTGCACGGTGATCACCGCCGCGCCGTCGACGTTCGCCGTCGTGATGCTGAACCGCCCCCCCGACGGCATGGCATCGCGCGCGTTCGCGGCGAGGTTGAGCAGGATCTGCTCGATCTGGCTCTCGTCGGCACGAACGGCGGGAATGTCGGGATCGAGCGCGACGATCGCGATGATGTTGTCGCCGAGCAGCCGGCGCAGGATGCCTTCGATCGAGCGAATGATCTCGTTGAGGTCGAGGACGCGCGGCTGGAGCACCTGCTTGCGGCTGAGCGCGAGCAGCTGGCGCGTCAACGCGGCGCCGCGTTCGGCGGCACCGCGCACGCCCTCGAGCATCTCGCGCTCCGGATCGCCCGGACCGTGATTCGCGAGCAGCAGCGACGTGAAGCTCGAGATCACCGTGAGGAGATTGTTGAAGTCGTGCGCGACGCCGCCGGCCAGCCGGCCGAGCGCCTCGATCTTCTGCGAATGGCGCAGCGCACTCTCGAGGCGCCGCTGCGACGAGAGATCGCGCACGGTGTTCACGAACAGGCCGGGGGCGAACGCGTCGCTCCGCACGTCGACGTTCTGAAGCACCGGCTCGAGCAGGTCGGCGAGCCGCTCGCCGCGCAGCCGCTCGACCGAGCGCGCGGCGAGATGCACGGCGGCGGGATTGGCGTCGATGATCCGTTGGTCGTCGTCGGTGATGAACACCG
>CBHWBX010000096.1:0-11427 GCA_966111935.1 uncultured Gemmatimonadaceae bacterium | reverse complement strand
CGGTCGATCTGTCCGTCGTCTGCGACGAGGTCGTGGCGATGACGCGTCCCCTCTGGGCGGAGCGCGCCCGCGGCGGGACCGTGCATCTCGATCGCGACCTCGCCGAGCCGGGCGTGGCGATGATTCGCGGCATCACCGGCGAGCTGCGCGAGGCGCTCCTCAACCTCGTGCAGAACGCGCTCGACGCGATGGCCGGTGGCGGCACGCTCGGTATGCGGACGCTGGTGACGGACGGCGAAGTCCGTCTCGAGATCCGCGATTCGGGCATCGGCATGTCGGCGGAAGTGCGGGAGCGGGCGTTCGAGCCGTTCTTCACGACGAAGGGAAAGATGGGAACGGGCCTTGGCCTCGCCGAGGTTTATGGTATTGTAAAGCGTCACCGCGGAACGGCCGAAATCGAGTCGATGCCTGGAGTCGGCACGACCATCCGCCTCATATTTCCGAAGGCTTCCCATCAGAACGTGACCGAGGTGACCGAGCCCGTACCTGTCCGGAAACGGGTGGCGCGGCGAGTATTACTCGTGGAAGACCATCCGGACAGTCGGGAGTTCATGCAGGCGCTGCTCGAGTCGGACGGCCACACCGTCGACACGGCGATGGGCGTCTCCGACGCGATGGAGTTGTTGAGCAAGGCCAACCCGCCGTATGAGGTGCTGGTCACGGACATCGGGCTGTCCGACGGCAGCGGGTGGGACCTGACGACCTTTGCCCGTGAACGATGGCCGTCGATGCGGATCGGCGTCGTCACCGGGTGGGAACCACGTGTCGGCGCCGGCACGGACGGCGATTTCATTCTCCGTAAACCTGTTAGAACATCTGAATTGCTCGCGCAGGTCGCCGGCGAAGGCTGACCGCGAGATTCCCTTGGTATTCCCCGCTGGCGCTGAAAACGACCCGGGGTCAAATTGCAGACGATGACAGATTCCACTACGCGCATCCGCGTGCTGGTTGCGGAGGACGACGACAACGCGCGCTCGTTGTTGATCGACCTTCTCAGCACGCTCGGCCACACGATCGTGGCCGAGGTCTCGACCGGACGCGAAGCCTTTGAGCGCGCCAAGGACGTCGTTCCCGACGTCGTGCTGCTCGACGTGCACATGCCCGACGGATCGGGCATCGAAGCGGCGGAGCTGATCACGCAGACGGTGCCGGGTGTGGCCGTGGTGCTGTTCAGCGGCGATCACACGCTGACGCTGAGCGATCGCGACGTCACGGCGACGGCGGCGATCGCCTTCCTCCCGAAGCCCGCGCCGCCGCGCGTCCTCGACTCCACGATCCGTCTCGCGGCGACGCGCGCCAAGGAGCTGATGGCGGCCCGCCAGGACGCCGAGTCGGCGCGCCAGGCCCTCGAGAACCGCAAGACGATCGAGCGCGCGAAGGGCATTCTGATGCGCCGCACCGGCTCGTCGGAGCAGGAGGCCTATCGCATCCTCCAGCGCACGAGCCAGGACCGCTCGGTCCCGATGGTCGAGATCGCGCGGGCGGTGTTGGCGAGCGAGCCGGGGTTTCAGGAGGCGGCGAAGGAGAAGGCGTAGGACCTTAGCGCTGCGCGCGGAAGGGCGATCGGGCTCCGCCCGATCGCGGAAGGGCGCCTTTGGCGCGGATGGGCGCGCCTGAGGCGCGCTGGAAAAAACGAACGGCGTCCTGGATTCAGGACGCCGTTTGCCGTTTCCGCCGGCTCTGCCGGCCCATCCGCCGAATGAAGTGAGGCCCCTCCGCGCCGTCAGGCGCCCTTCCGCGCCGCAGGCGCTGAGTCCCGCGCCCTACTTCGTCCGCACCACCGTAAACTGCACCAACGGACTCACCGGCAGCGAGCCAGTCGA
This sequence comes from uncultured Gemmatimonadaceae bacterium, assembly GCA_966111935.1. Lineage (GTDB taxonomy): Bacteria > Gemmatimonadota > Gemmatimonadetes > Gemmatimonadales > Gemmatimonadaceae > JAQBQB01. Next base: position 9,604 of record CBHWBX010000096.1, on the reverse strand, counting down.
CCAATCCACCGACGCCTGGGCGTTCGCGGGGACCGAGAAGCGGAAGTAGCCGGCGCCTCCCGGGACCACCGACGCGCTCACGGCACCCGTGCCGAGTGGGATCACCGAAAGCGGGAAGCGGCCGAGGGTCGCGGTGCAGGCGTCGTTCGAGCAGATGCGCGGGAAGATGTCGCGCATGTTCCAGCTCGGCTCCAGATAGGCGCCGTTCGTCACGCCCGGCAGATCGTCGGAGAAGACCGACGTCGCCCAGTCGCGGATCGACGTCATGTACGACGCGCCGAAGACGGCGGCGAGATTCTGGTGGCCGGTCTTGTTCGTGTTCACGAGCTGCATCCACACGTCGCCGTCGGCGCTCCCGCGATGGTCGGCGAGGTAGCGCAGCATGTTCCACGTCGCGCCGCGGGTCTCGAGCGAATCGTTGTCGGCGTATACGTCGGTTTTCGTCGGCTTGCCGAGGAAGATCTGGTAGCGGCCGAAGTTGTCCGACTGGAACTCGTTGAACTTCTGTACGGCTGCCGGGTCCGCCCCGATCTGCGCGGCGCCGAGATTCTGGCGCGGCGCGCGATTCGTCGCGCGGTAGTAGAGCAGCTCTTCGGCGATGTGGCTCAGGCCTTCGTTGAGCCAGACCGTCTCGAACTGATCGGAGTTGTTCACGTACATGCGGCGGCCGGCATTGATGAGATGCTGGTACTCGTGCGCGAGCGTGCCGATCGTGTTGCCCAACACGTCCGCCTTCGTGCGAACGTTGTTGTAGACGGCATTCGGGTCGGGCACGAGAAGGTAGAACATCTCGCCCTGATTGCTCGTCGCGCAGCCCTGAAGGGTCTGGGTGTCCGACGTCGGGAACAGGTCGCGCTCGAAGAAGAAGCCGCCGATGAAGCCCGAGGCGCCCTTCGGCGTCATCTTGTTCACTTCCTTGGTGAACAGAATCACGACCTTGCCGTTCTTGTCGATGTCCGACGGCTGGCCGAATGCGTTCACGTCGAGCGGATTCACCAGGGTGTCGAACGTCGTCGCAAACGAGGCGTACTCGGCGTCGGTGAAACCGCCGGTCGGGTTCGACGTGTCGGCGACGATGATCGCGGTCGACGAGATCGCCGCGACGCGTGCGCGCACGTTGATCGGATTGGTGCACGGATCGTCGCCGTTCGCATTCAGCGTGATCGTCTGTCCGACCTGGAGCGAGCTCGGAATCATGTTGCCGCTCGCCCGCGCCGACGGCCGAGCGAGCGAGCGCAGATACGCGGCGCGCGCGTCGGGGATCAGCGGCGCGAGCTGACGCTGCGCCGTGAGACGCAGTCTCTGGTCGAACGCCGAGCGAATGTCGTTGGCTTCGGTGTGCATCGCCGAGATGCCCGACTTGCTCGGCAGGAGCAGGGTCGACGGCGCGAGCATCGACGACGACGGGGCGACGTCGGCGGTCGTGACCGGCGCGACGTTCGTCCCCTTCACCGTGAAGCTGGTCGCGACGAGCTCACTGTCCGGATTGCTGTTGAACGCGACGAGCGCGTATTCGGCGCCGGCGTTTCCGCCCGAGAGACAGATGCCCGTGCCGTTGATGTCCGTCACGACGCCGCCGACCGCGGGAATCTGACCACCGCCCGACGCGCAGGCACTGCTGAGCGTCCCTGTTCCGGCGGAGACGACGAACGTCGTCGTGAGATTGAGCGCCGTCGCGGTCGCCGTGACGCGCACCACCCCGGGCGTCGCGCCGAGGGTGACGAGCGTCTTCGCCTGGCCGTTCGCGTCGGTCGTCGTGCTCGTCGGCGCGAGCGTCGCGGCGCCGGCCGTGACGGCGAACGTCACCGGGGTACCGGTGATCGGCGTGCCGTCGCTCTGAATGATCGAGACGACGAGCGGCGAGAGCGTCGTGTTGACGAGGCCCGTCTGTCCGTTGCCGGAGAGCGACGTCATCACGATGGTGTGGTTGGGCTTCGTCGTCACCGGCTCCGACGAATTGTTGCTGCACGCGGCGGCAGCGGCCACCGCGAATATGAACATTGCGCTGCGGACGCGACGAACCTGCATCCGGCCTCCAGGGAACACTGTCATGTCCGAAGGAATCGACTACGCCGCGGGCGCCGCCTCCGGTTCACGCTTCGGACGCGTGAACTCTTCCATACCCAATCCCAGCAAGATCGTGCCCGCGACGAGCGTCGCCGACGCAATGAACGGCAAACCGGGGAAGCGATCGAAGGCCCAGCCGGCGGCGATCGGAAATACGACGCGCGCGATACCGCCGAATGTCTGTTGGACACCCATGTACAGCCCGCGCTCGTTCGCAGGAATGACGCGCGAGAGCAACGCCGTGACACAAGGAAAGGTGAACGCGGTGCCGAGCGGCAACAGCGCGACGCCGAGCGCGAGCGGAAGGAAGGGAAGGATCGCGACCGCCGACACGGGAAGAATTCCACCGAGCCGCGCCGCGAATGCCGCCGGATCGGACATCCGGTGCATGAACGGAATCGTCGCGAGCCCCGTCGCCAGCAGCGCCTGTCCCACGCGGGACAGCCGCGCTTCGCCGAACCGATCGACCGCCGGTCCGAGGAAGAGCGCCCGCGTGAGCACCGAGATCACGCCGATGTAGGTATAGAAGTATCCGATTGTGTCGGAGGTCACACCAAAGCGGGCCGCGAGAAAGAGCGCCAGAATGGCATTGGTGCCCTGAAATGCGCCGATGCCGATCGCATAGATCCAGATGAGCCGCCCCGCGGGCTCGTTCGAGTGGGTGACCACTCGCACGACCGCCTCGCGCGACCGCCCTTTAGCAGGGACACTCGACTTGGCTTCTACCATGTCGCGCGATTCGGCGAGGAAGTTGAACGCGAACACAATGTTCAGCACGCACAGGGCGGCGGCGACGAGCCCCGGCATGTGATGGCCGTAATGCAGCGACTGCGATCCGATCACCGGGCCGAGCGCGACGCCCGCGTTCGTTGCCGCGGACAGCCACCCCAGTCCCTTGGCGCGTTGCTCCGGTGCAACGGCATCGGCGACGTACGCCTGGATGACGCTCACCGTGCCGCCGCCCGAGCCTTGCACGAGGCGCGACAGGAAGAGCAGCCAGAGCGAGTCCGCGTACGCGAACACGACGTACGCGATCGCCGACGCCGCCATGCCGACGATCAGCGCCGGGCGTCGGCCGTATCGATCCGAGAAGCGTCCCCAGATCGGCGCGCTGATGAGCTGCGCGATCGAGAACGATGAGACGAGCAGCCCGACCACGAGTCCGTTCGCGCCGAAGTTCTTCGCGTAAAACGGCATCAGCGGAATGATCATCAGCGTCCCGACCATGTCGATGAACGCTGTGATCATGAGGACCGTGAGCTTGCCCACGTCCGTGGATTTCTTGGTCATTCCCAATCAGGTAGGTCGGTCGCCCGTGAAACGCGCTATTCGGCTTTTCCCAACGCCGCGGGTGGAACGGCTCTGCCGACCACACCCGCGAGGGCGATGATCGTGAGGGCGAACGGGATCATCTCGACGAACTGCGACGGAATCGCCTGCATCCCCTGAAGCTGGATCTGCAACGTCTCCGCCGCGGCGAACAACAAGCAAGCGAGCGCGGCACGCACGGGGTCCCAGCGTCCGAAGATGGTCGCCGCGAGCGCAATGAAGCCGCGCCCCGCCGTCATCTCGGCGCTGAACTGATGTTGATCGAGCGCGAGGTACGCACCGCCGAGCGCCGCGAGAGCGCCGGCAAGCGCGGCCGAAAGATAGCGGACGCGATTCACCGGCACGCCGACCGACACGGCCGCCGCCGGATGCTCGCCCGCCGCGCGGATGCGCAGGCCGAACGGTGTGCGGTAGAGCAGCCAGGCGACGAGCACGATCGCCAGGATGCCGAGCCAGATCAACGGATTGGTGACGAGCGCCCCAATTCCGGCGCCGACCCGGTCTTCACCGAAGCCCTGCACGCGCGGCGAGTTCGCCGAGCTGTGGAAGAAGAGCCGGAGGAAGAAGCGCGTTGCGCCCGTGACGAGGAGGTTGATCGCGATGCCGACGACGACCTGGTCGGCGCGGAAGCGAATCGCGGTCACCGCGTAGATCAACGCGATCGCGATGCCGCCGGCGATCGCCCCGAGCAAACCGATCCACGGGCTGCCGCTGTAGTAGCTCGCCACGGCGCCGCAGAACGCGCCGCCGAGCATGTACCCCTCGAGCCCGAGCGCGATCAGGCCGGAGCGCTCCGAGACCACGCCGCCGCTTGCCGCGAACAGATAGGGAATCGCGATGCGCAGCGTCTGCGCGAGAAAGGCAAAGAGGATCATCGACTCCTCCGCAGCAACCGCCGCACTTCCGGCACCGACGCCGCGACGGCGATGATCACCACCGCCTGTAGCACGTCGACGATTTGTTTGGGCACGACCGCGTTCACGGCGAGCCCGCCCTGCGACATCGTCGCGAAGACGAGCGCCGCGAGCACGACGCCGACCGGGTGATTGCGACCGACGATCGCGACGGCGATGCCGACGAAGCCGGCGCCCGACGCGAACGAGTCCTCGTAGTAGTGCTTGTAGCCGAGCACGAAGTTCAATCCGCCGACGCCGGCAATCGCTCCCGAGAGGGCCATCGTCTTCCACCAGACCGCGCCGACCTTCACGCCGCCGTACTCCGCGGCTTCCGGCTGAAGCCCCGTGGCGCGCAGCTCGAAGCCCTGCTTCGTGCGGAAGAGCAGCCACCAGACGGCGGCGACGATGATCAGCGCCAGGAACAGCACGACATTCGCCGCCGAGCCGTGGAACGCCGGAATGAAATCGGCGAGACGCGGCAGGCCGCCGCCGTTGATCTCACGCGTGTGCAGCGTCCCTTCGACCTTGAGATGGACGGCGACGATGTAGTTCAACAGCGCGAGCACGATGTAGTTCAACATGATCGTCGTGATCACTTCGTGCGCGCCGAACTTCGCGCGCAGCGCCCCCGGCACCGCGCCGACGACACCGCCGCCGATGGCCGCGGCGATGATGAACACCGGCAGGAGCACGATCGACGGAAGGCCCGACGGCACGGCGAGCCCGACGAGCGCGGCGAGGAAGCCGCCGGCGGCGAGCTGGCTCTCGGCGCCGATGTTGAACAGCCCGGCGCGCAGACCGAGCGCGATCGCGAGGCCGGTGAAGGTGAGCGTGGTTGCCTTGTACAGCACCTGCCCCAGGCCGTAGGCGTTGCCCCACGTCCCTTCGATGAGCAGGCGATAGACGGTGCCCGGGCTCTGCCCGAAGGTCAGGATCAGCACATCGCCGACGACCGCGGCGACGAGCAGCGCGACGATCGCGGGGAGCACCGCTTCTTCGAACTTGGATCTCACGCGGCGTGCTCTCCGGTCTTGTGAACGCCGGTCATGTACGGACCGAGGATCTCCTCGCTCGCGTCGCGGCGCGGCAGGGTGATCGCGAACTTGCCGCCGTACATCACGGCGATGCGGTCGGAGAGCGCGAGGATCTCGGCGAGGTCCGCCGAAACGAGGAGGATCGCCTTGCCGGCGTCGCGTGCTTCGCGCAGACGCGCGTGAATGAACTCGATCGCGCCCACGTCCACGCCGCGCGTCGGCTGCGCGGCGAGGAGCACCTGGAAGGACCGGCTCATCTCGCGAGCGATGACGATCTTCTGCTGATTGCCGCCCGACAGCGCGCGCGCGGGGAGCTCCGGATTCGGCGGACGGATGTCGAACTTCTCGATCTGCCGCCGCGCGTTCTCGAGCAGATGGTCCTGGTCGAGTCGCACGCCCTTCGCGAAGTGATGCTGCTGGCCGAGGATGAGATTCTCGGCGATGGTGTAGTCGAGGATGAGGCCGCGGGCGTGGCGGTCTTCGGGGATGTGCGACAGTCCGGCATCGCCGCGCGCCTTCACCGACAGACGGGTGACGTCGCGCGGTCCGATCGAGATCGAACCGGAGCGCACGTCGCGCAGACCGGCGATCACGTCGAGCAGCTCGGTCTGGCCGTTCCCTTCGACGCCGGCGATGCCGAGGATCTCGCCCGGGGCGATCTCGAACGAGACGCCGTTCACTGCACCGGCGCGGCGCGGGCTGTCGACGACGAGATCGCGCACGCGCAGCAGCGGCTCGGCGCCCGGATGGTGCTCGCGGGTGCGCGGCCGGTCGGTGTCGTCGGCGACGTAATCCATCGCCAGCTGCACGTCGCGTCCGACCATCGCCTTCGCGATCTCGGCCGGTGTCGTCGAGGCCGTCTTCAGGCGGCCGACGGTCGCGCCCTGACGCATCACCGTGATGGTGTCGGAGATCTCCATCACTTCGTCGAGCTTGTGCGTGATGAGCACGATCGTCTCGCCGCGCGCGCGCATCTGGCGCAGCACTTCCCAGAGCTCGTCGATCTCCGGCGGCGACAGCACCGCGGTGGGCTCGTCGAGGATCAGGATCTTCGCGCCGCGGTAGAGCGTCTTCAGGATCTCGACGCGCTGCGCCTCGCCGACCGACAGCTCGGAGACCTTCCGGCCCGCGTGCACGGCGAGGCCCGTGCGCTTGCTGAGCGCCGCGACTTCCGCCTCGGCGCGCGCGCGATCGAGCTGGCCGCCCCGGGTGAGCTCGCGGCCGAGCATGACGTTCTCGGCGACGGTGAGCGTCGGGACGAGCATGAAGTGCTGGTGCACCATGCCCACGCCGGCATCGATCGCGTCGGCGGTCGACCAGCCGGTGACGTCGCGGCCGTCCACTTCCATGCGGCCGGAGTCGGGCGCGTACATGCCGCTCAGGACGCGCATGAGCGTCGACTTGCCGGCGCCGTTCTCACCGACGAGCGCGTGGATCTCGCCGGCCGCCACTTCGAGCGACGCGCCGCGATTCGCCTGCACGGGCCCGAAGGATTTGTGGATGTCGGTGAGGCGAATGGCCAACGCGGCGTCGCGTGTGGGAGGGGAGGGGTAGTTCGTTGCGGAAGGTCCGCTCATCTCGTGCTCGGAACGTTGATCTTGCCGGCGACGATGTCGCTCTTGATCTGCTCGAGGCGCGTGTGCACCGCATCGGGGATCAGCGCCTTGTTGTGCTCGTCGTACACGTAGCCGACGCCGTTCTGGGCGAGGCCGAATGTATAGATGCCGCCCTTGAAGGTGCCGTCCTTCACGCGCTGGACGGCGTCGAGGACGGCGACGTCGATTCCTTTGACCATCGACGTCAGCACGCGGCCGGGCGCTTCAGCGTACTGGTCGGCGTCGACGCCGATGCCGTACTTGCCCGTCTGGCGGGCGGCCTCGAAGACGCCGAGTCCCGTCGACCCCGAGGCGTGGTAGATGACGTTCACGCCCTGCTGGTACTGGTTGAGCGCGAGCTCCTTGCCCTTGCCCGGATTGCGGAACGCTTCGGGCGTGACGCCGGCGTACTGCACGATCACCTGGCAGTCGGGGCAGACATACTTCACGCCGGCCTTGTAGCCGGCCTCGAACTTCTGGATCAGCGGCACGTCCATGCCGCCGACGAAGCCGACCTTCTTGGAGTTGCCGACGAGGGCAGCGAGGGCACCGACCAGGAAGGAGCCTTCCTCTTCCTTGAATTTCAGCGCGGCGACGTTCGGCGGCGGCGGGATGAGATTGCCCGCCTTGTCCGTCCCGACGGAGTAATCGACGACCGCGAAGTTGACGTTCGGGTATTCCTTGGCGAGCTGGTTGACGTCGTCGGTGAAGATGAAGCCGACACCGACCACGAGGTCCATGTGTTCCGCGGCCAGAAGGCGCAGGCCGGCCTCGCGATCCGAACCCTCTCCCGGCTCGATCAGCCGGATCTTTGCGCCGAGCTTTTGCTCGGCCAGGAGGGCGCCGCGGTAGGCGCCGTCGTTGAACGACTTGTCGCCCAACCCGCCGACGTCGAGCACGATGCCGATCTTGAGCTGATCGGACGACGCGGCCTGGGCGGCACCGGGGGGATGGACGAACAAAAGAGCCACGTGGACGACCAACAGCGCGCCCACGAGAATGAGCAGCTTGCGCATGAGTCAACTTGGCGACTGTGCAGATGCAGGGGCAAGAGATACCTACGACGCTAGGTTTCGGGGCATGCCTGATCGCATCAGAACCCGGTTTCTCGTCGTCGGCAGCGGCGTGGCCGGACTCCATACCGCGTGGCGCGCCTCCGAGCACGGCGACGTGCTGCTCCTCACCAAGCGTTCGCTGTTCGACAGCGCCACCGCGTACGCGCAGGGTGGGATCGCCGCGGCGCTCGGCGCCGGCGACTCGCCGACGCTGCATCGGCAGGACACCCTGGCGGCCGGCGCGGCGCTCTGCGACGCCGCCGCGGTCCAGGTGCTCGTCGAGGAGGGGCCGGCGCGGGTTCGCGAGCTCCAGACTGCGGGCGCGCACTTCGATCTCGATCCGAAGGGTCGGCTCAAGCTCGGCCGCGAGGCCGCGCACTCGAAGAACCGGATCGTCCATGCGCACGGGGACCAAACGGGCGCCGAAGTCGCGCGAACGCTCGTCGCGCGGGTGCGCGAGACGAAGCGCATCAAGGTGCTCGAGAAAGCGCGCGTCCTCGATCTGATCGTCCGGCGGGGCGGATGCTACGGCGTGCGGGCGAGCATCGCCGGCCGCGCGACCGAGATCATCGCCGATGCCACCGTGCTGGCGACGGGCGGCTGCGGTCAGGTCTATCGGTATACGACGAATCCCGTGGTCGCGACCGGCGACGGGTTCGCGATCGCGCACCGCGCGGGCGTCACGCTCGCCGACATGGAGTTCGTGCAGTTCCACCCGACGGCGCTCGACACCTCCGAGAATCCGCTCGCGCTGATCTCCGAGGCGGTCCGCGGCGAAGGGGCGATCCTCGTGAACGCGCACGGCGTGCGGTTCATGAAGACCCAACACCGGTTGGCCGAGCTCGCCCCGCGCGACGTCGTGGCGCGGGCGATCTTTCGTGAGAAGCGCAAAGGTCCGGTGTACCTCGACGCCCGCAAGCTCGGCGCGCGATTCACGCGGCGATTTCCCGGCATCTTCGCGCTCTGCCAGGCGCGCGGGATCGATCCGCGAAAGGACCTGATCCCGGTCACGCCGGCCGCACACTATATGATGGGCGGCGTCGTGACCGATCTGTACGGTCAGTCGAGCGTCGCGCGGCTGTACGCGGTCGGCGAGGTCGCGCGCACGGGCGTGCACGGCGCGAATCGCCTTGCCTCGAACTCATTGCTCGAGGGGCTCGTGTTCGCCGAGCGCGTCGCGCGCGACCTCAGCAAGAATCCGCGTCTCACGAAGCTTCCCGCGGTCGGCCGATGGAAGGTCCCGCCGCTCGCCGACCGCGGCGCCGCGCAGGTGGCAGCCGACGCGATTCGCGACGTGATGTGGGAGTTCGCCGGAATCGCGCGCACGGCGCGCGGCCTGCGCATGGGGATCGAACGGCTCGCCGAGATCGGCAAGCGCCTCCCCGAGGGCGCGACGGAGGAGGAGAACATGCTCCAGACGGCGCAGTTGATCGCCGAGGCCGCGCTTCTGCGGAAAGAGTCGCGCGGTGGCCACTATCGCGCCGACTACCCGCGCGCGAAGAAGACCTGGAAGGGACGCCACATCGAGCTCTAGGCTCGTTTTAGCTTTATGGACATGGTCACAATGACGAACGAACGCCTGATCGCCGAGCTGCAGGCCGAGATCAAGGAGCTCGCGCGCGAGCGGA
>CBHWBX010000095.1:0-11491 GCA_966111935.1 uncultured Gemmatimonadaceae bacterium | reverse complement strand
GTGAGCTGCGGCGTCGACGGCGCGACCGCGCGGACGCGGTCGGCGTTCAGCGAATCGGTCGAAGTGTTCGCGGCACGCGCGAGCAGGGGCACGATCTGCTTGTACATCTCGTTGATCTGCCGGTACGTGCCGACGGTGCCCTCGAGCGACGCGCGCTGCTTGTTGAACGCCGCGTCGATCTCGGCGCAGCGGGCGGCGTCGGTGAGCGGCGGCGCGCCGCTGGCCGCGGGACGGTTGTGGCAGCGTGCGTACTCACGCGTGACTTCGAACGTGTCGAAGTGGACGTCCTTGCCGTCGGCGCCGCCGAGGAAGTTCCAGCCGTGGGTGCCGTTCTTCGGATCGGTCCAGAGGTTGGCCTTGAGGTCGACGTGCGCCGTGTCGATGCCGTTGTCGATGATCGCGACGAGCACGGTCTGCTTCGGGGCCTTGCCGCTGAGCAGCTCCCTGATCGCGCGCTCGGCGCTGATGCCTGGGATGTGGTCGGTCGCTTCGTCAAGGAGCTGCCAGTTGCGCGGCGGCTCACTCAGCCGGACAGGCGGGATCTCGGTGACGGCAACGGCAGCCGGCGCACCAATGCTCGGTGCAGGCGAGGGCGCCGAGGCGACCGTCGCTGGGGCGGCGCATGCGGCGACGCCAAGAGAAAGGAGGACGAGTGAAAACGACGGCCTCATGTATACGTTCCTTGGGCTGAGTGCTTCGTAACGTTAATCGGCCCCGAGAGGGGCCGTTACCGGGGTTTACGCGATTCTTACCCCGCGTGGCCGGGTGAGATACATGAGCCGTGCCCGCATTGGATTGATGGCAGTCGATGCCGGGGCGACGCGTACCTTGGCCGCATGTCACTCCCATCGGAACACAAGGCGCTCCTGTTTCTCGGAGCGGTCGCGGCGCTTGGCGCCGGAGTTCGCGTGGTGCGGGCGGGCGGCGGTCATGGCGTGACCGCGCAGCCGGCGCTCGAACAGCAGATGCAGGCGGCGGATTCGTCGAAGCGCGCGGCGGTCGCGAAGAAGCGCGCTAAGAAATCCAGATCCTCGGCGCCCGCGCCCGCGCCGACCATCGTCGTCCCCCCGCCGTCGCGATCGACGAGCCGCGTGAATGGACGGCTCGATCTGGACGTCGCGACCGCGGCGCAGATCGACTCGCTGCCGGGCGTCGGACCCACGCTCGCGCGACGGATCGTCGTCGACCGGATGAGCGGCGGACCGTTCACGAAGCTCACGTCGCTCAAGCGCGTCAAAGGCGTGAGCGTGAAGCTGCTCGAGCGGCTCGACTCGCTGGTGACGTTCTCGGGGACGGTGGTGCCGCCGAATCCCGTGGACACCGTCATCCCACGCGGTCGACGCGCGCGGCCGTCACGACTGCGCGACGGCGAGCGAAAATAGCTTGACGAACGCGGGGCAATGTGGCAGAGTGAGACTAATGAACTCGCGCTCGCTTCGCTGTCTCGCCAATCCGAATTCCAATCCGGCGACTCCATCTGGAGGCGGCGCCCGATCTCCTGCGTGACCACGCAGCGACGACCGAAGAAAGATCCGGCGCGGCCCTCCAAAGAGAGTGGTCGCGCTTCGTTTTTTCGCGTTACGAAATGCCGTCCCGTTCCTCCTGACCCGCGTCCATGAGAAAGATCAACACGCGCAGCTTCAAGCTTGCCACCCGGTCCACCCCTCGCGAGGTGAACCGGCAGATCGTTCTGAACCTCATTCGTGAGTTTCAGCCGATCTCGCGTGCCGAGCTGGCGCGGCGGATGAACGTGCGGCGCGCGGCGCTGACGGCGATCGTGCGCGAGCTGCTCGCGGCCGGGGATATCGAGGAGACGGGCACGGCGATCGCGGCGCGCGGCCGCCGCCCGACCCTGCTGCGGCTGCGCACGAGCGGCCGACTCGCGATCGCCGTCGACGTGCGGCCGAGCATGACGACCGTCGCGCTGACCGACTACGCCGGACACATTCTCGAGCGGAGCACGCTCGAGACCCCGTCCGCGCCGGCGAAGCTGATCGAGGATCTCACCGCCACGATCAAGGACATGGCCGTCCGGCACCAGCCGACCGAGGGCGCGGACGGGGACGGCATCCGCGGCGTCGGGATCGTCGTGCCGGGGATGGTCGATCGCCGATCGGGTCGCGTGATCTACGCGCCGCGACTCGGCTGGCGCGACATCGGGCTGCGCGATGCGCTGAGCGATCCGGTGGGGCTGCCGGTGCATGTGGAGAGCGCGCCGATCGCCTGCGCGCTCGCAAAGCTCTGGCGGGTGAGCCGGACGCGCACGGTGAACAACTTCGTGTACGTGAGCATCTCCGACGGCGTCGGCGTTGGGATCGTCAACCGCGGCGAGGTGCTGCGCGGCGAGCACCACACGGCGGGCGAGTTCGGCCACGTATCGCTCGACCCGAACGGTCCGCTCTGCGCCTGCGGCCGGCGTGGATGCTGGGAGGCGTTCGCGTCGAACGCGGCGACGGTGAGTCGATATGCAGGCGCGCCCGCCGCCCGTCGCAAGACGCCGCCGACGGTCGAAGAGATCGTGCGCCGCGCCAAGCAACACGAAGCCGCGGCGCGCGACGCGGTGATCGAGACCGGCCACCAGGTCGGCCGCGGCCTCGCGGCGGTGGTGAGCGCGTTCAACCCGAAGCGCATCTACATCGGCGGCGAAGTCACGGCGGCGTGGGATCTGATCGAGGGGCCGATTCGTGAGGAGCTGATGAAGAACACGCTCACGGAGGCGGCGCGGATGACGCCCGTTTATCCGGATGAGAAGACGGAGCTGTATCGTCTGCTCGGAGCCGTGGCGCTGGTGGCGGCGCCAGGATTTGCTGCCCCTCGTGTCGGATAGTGGGATTAACCGCTCACCGCAGAGACGCGGAGACGCAGAGACTCGCAGAGGACTGCAACGGGCGAAGGAACCAAGGATGAATGAGCCCGTCATCCTGAGGAGCGAAGCGACGAAGGACCCCTTTCACTGAGGAGATCACCTCAAGGAAAGGGGTCCTTCGCTGCGCTCAGGATGACGAATGCTATTGCAGGTCTCTGCGGCCCTCTGCGTCTCCGCGTCTCTGCGGTGAGAAGTTGCAGCTATGCAGCGACCCCACTCTTCGCGCGCGGCGCGGGCGATGAGAGGACGACGGCATCGCTCAGCCGTCCACCGATGCCGGTCAGTGGGGCACTGTCGCCGTCGTCGTAGGCGTGCTCGCCATGCTCGCTGAGATCGACACCCGAGACTTCGTCGGCGAGGGGGACGCGGATGGAGCCGATGGCGCCGAGGGCGACGAGGAGGCCGGCGGTGAGGGGGGCGGCGAAGAGGATCGTGCAGGCGACGGCGATGCACTGGACGGCGAAGAGGTGCGGGTTGCCGTAGAGCAGGCCGTTCGCGCCGGCGGGGTTCACCGTGGTCGTCGCGAAGACGCCGGTGAGCAGCGCGCCGAGGATGCCGGCGATGCCGTGGCAGGCGAAGACGTCGAGGGCGTCGTCGATCCGCGTCTTGTTGCGCAGATGAATCGCGAAGTTGCTGGCGCACGACGCGAGGATGCCGATCGCGATCGCGGCGAGCGGCGTGACGTAGCCGGCGGCCGGAGTGATCGCGACGAGACCGACCACCGCACCCGTCGCCGCGCCGACGGCGGTCGCCTGGCCGGTGCGGATGTAATCGATGATCAGCCAGGCGACGAGCGCCGCGGCCGCGGCGGTGTGCGTCGTCGCGAGCGCGTTCGCCGCGACGCCGTCGGCGGCGAGCGCGGAGCCGGCATTGAAGCCGAGCCACCCGACCCAGAGCAGGCCGGCGCCGGTGAGCGTGAAGACGACGTTGTGCGGACGAAGGGGGGTGCGTCCGAGGCTGCGCCGCCGGCCGAGCAGCGTCGCGGCGACGAGCGCCGCGGTGCCGGCGCTGTTGTGCACGACCGTGCCGCCGGCGAAATCGAGTGCGCCGAGCTTGTGCAGCCAGCCGTCGCTCGCCCACACCCAATGCGCGAGCGGATCGTAGACGATCGTCGTCCACGCGAACGCGAAGAGGAGATAGACGGAGAACTTGATGCGCTCAACCATCGCGCCGGAGATGAGCGCGACGGTGATGCCGGCGAACATCGCCTGGAAGACCGCGAACGCGGCGTGCGGGATCGTTGCGCTGTACGGACCGGCCGCGGCGCCGACGCCGGCGAAGCCGAACCACTCGAGGTTGCCGATGAACCGGCCCGGCGCGAACGAGAGGGAATAGCCGAACAGCGTCCACTGCACGGTGACGACGGCGAGCGCGCCGAGGCTCATCATGATGGTGTTGAGCGCGGCGCGCGAGCGCACGAGCCCACCGTAGAAGAGCGCGAGCCCCGGCACCATGAGCAGCACGAGCGCGGACGCGACGAACACCCAGGCGGTGTCGCCGGCGGAGAGTGGGGTGACGGTACTCATGACGCCTGCTCCTGGAGCTGACGGTTGACGCGCTGACGGACGTCTTCGGCCGTCACGGGAGTTAGAGCCTGGTTGTTCTGCTCTTTCGTGCGAATGCGCACGACGCGCTCGAGGGGCATCACGAACACCTTGCCGTCGCCGACTTCGCCGGTGTGCGCGGCGTCGACGATCGCGTCGATGGTCGGCTCGACGAACGGCTCGGAGACGGCGATCTCGATGCGGACCTTCTCGTGGAACTCGAGGAGCACGGCCGAGCCGCGATAGTGCTCGATGATCTCCTGCTCGCCGCCGTGGCCGCTGGCGCGGGAGAGCGTCATGCCGGTCACGCCGAGGCGGAAGAGGGCTTCCTTGACGGCGCCGAGTCGTTCGGGCCGAACGACGGTAATGATGAGCTTCACATGGGCTCCGGAGTGTGCATGCGGAGAAGCGCGTGCGTTGGAGCCCAAAATGACGTCAAAACCCGGAAACGTCAACGAAAAATTGCAAAAAGTGCACAAAACGCATGACAGTCTGGCTTCATGTACCTGTAAAATACAAAATCGAGCGCCTTGCATTGCAGAAAGTGCACGCCCTATTGTGCAGGAGTCAAAACAAATCCTTTCATCAAAGGAACGAGCCGACCATGCCGACACTGCACGCTCGTCCGGCGCGTACCGCGCGCGCCGACACCGTCCCCGCCGTGGACGCCCCGCGCTTCACGACCGTCGTTCTCGATGTCGACTCCACGCTCTCCGGCATCGAGGGCATCAACTGGCTCGCCGAGCGACGCGGCGAGAGCGTCGCGAGCAAGGTCGCCGCGCTCACCGCCGACGCGATGGGCGGCAGGACGCCGCTCGAGCAGGTCTACGGCGCGCGACTCTCGGCGATCCATCCGCGGCGCGACGACGTCGATGCGCTGTCGCGCGCGTACGTCGACGCGCTCGCGCCCGGCGCGGTCGAAGCGATCGCCGACCTGCGCCGCGCCGGCGTGCACATCATCCTCATGAGCGGCGGCCTGCGCCACGCGCTCGTCCGGCTCGCCTTCCACCTCGGCGTCGACCTCGACGATCTGCACGCGGTGGACATCCGTTTCGACGCCGTCGGCGCGTTCACCGGATTCGACGCGACGTCGGTGCTCACGACGAGCGGCGGCAAGGCGAGCCTGCTCGCCAAACTCGCGATCGACGGACCCGTGCTGCTCGTCGGCGATGGTGTCACCGATCTTGCCATGCGTGGCGTGACGGGGCAGTTCGCCGCGTTCACGGGCTTCGTGTCGCGCGAGCCGGTCGTGCGCGATGCCGATTACACCATCCAGTCGTTCGCCGAGCTCGCCTCGCTCGTGCTGCACTGACGACCTCTCACCCGTACCCGGAGCAGGAACGCAAATGACGACGCTCGCCCCACAACACCTGGCACCGCACAAGCTCGACGAGATCTCGTTCGGCAAGATCGTTCAGATCCGCGAGGGACTGCTCAAAGCCCAGGCCCAGGGGAAACGCGTCATTCGCTTCGAGTCGGGTGATCCGAGCTTTTCCGTCGCGCCGCACATTCTCGAGGCGATCACCAAGGCCGGCGCGGCGGGGAAGACGCACTACATCCCGAACGACGGCATCCCCGAGCTGCGCGCCGCGCTCGCCGAGAAGCTGCGCACGAAGAACGGGATCAGCGCGATCACGCCGCAGGACGTGTTTCTCACCAACGGCGCGATGCACGCGCTCTTCGTCACCTTCGGCTCGCTGCTCGTCGAGGGCGAGGAGGTGATCATCCCCGATCCGATGTGGACGGAGGTCGCCGAGAACATTCGTCTCGCCGCCGGCATCCCGCGCCGCGTGCCGGTGACGGCGGAGACCGACTACGCGTACGATGCCGACGCGATCGCCGCGGCGATCACGCCGTCGACGCGCGCGATCTTCGTCAACTCGCCGCACAATCCGACGGGCGCGATGATCCCGCGCGAGACGCTCGCGAAGATCGTCGACCTCGCGCGCGAGCGCGATCTGTGGATCGTCTCCGACGAAGCGTACGAGGACGTGGTCTACGCGCCGAACGTGCACACGTCGATCGCGTCGATCGCCGGCGACTGGGCGGATCGCGTGATCAGCATCTACTCGTTCTCGAAGAGCCACGCGATGAGCGGTCTGCGCACCGGCTACATCGCGACGCGCTCGGCGCTGCTCCAGGAGCGGATCCAGAAGCTGCTCCGCTGCACGATCAACGGCGTGAACAGCCTGGCGCAGTGGGGCGCGCTCGCCGCGGTCACGGGGCCGCAGGATCATCTCCAGGCGATGCGCGACGAGTATCTCGTGCGCCGCGACATTCTCATCGACGCGTTGAAGGACATCCCCGGCGTCCGTCCGTTCACCCCGCGCGGCGCGTTCTACGTCTGGGCCGAGCTCGATCAGGAGCTCTACCGCAAGCTCGGGGTCGCGAACGCCGACGAGCTTTCGTCGCGGCTCGCGCAGCAGGGGATCGGCAGCGCGCCGGGCGATGCGTTCGGCGAGCATTGCGAAGACGGGATTCGGTTCGCGTTCAGCTGCGACACGGCGATGGTGAGGGAGGGAGCTGGCCTGTTGCGGAAGGCGCTCGGGGCACAGGCCTAGGGGAAACAGTCACGGCGGTTCGGGTCGACTGTAGGAACTGCCTGTAACTGCCGGGTTGCGGGTCGCGCGTCGCGGGTTGCGGGACGGAACGCCGCGCCTGCGGCGACGGCTTGATTGAAAACGGCGCTGCCCGCTAAACGTTGTTTCATGAAAGCGACGCCTAAGGCGTCGCACACCTGCCCGCGACCCGCAACCCGTAACCCGCGCCCCGAGCGCACTCCGCCATCACTGGCGCGAGCGCCCATCCCCCCTTAATCGTTCGCCATGTTTCGCATCCTCGTGACCGATGAAGTCGACCCACAGGGCGTCGACCTGCTCCGTGCTGAGCCTTCCTTCGACGTCGACGAGCGCGCGACGCGGCCGTGGAAGGAGCTCCTTTCCGAGATCGGCGAGTACGACGCGTTCGTCGGGCGGAGCGCGACGCAGTTGCCCGGTGAGCTGCTCCGGGCCGCGAAAAAGCTGCGCGTCATCGGGCGTGCCGGCGTCGGCACCGACAACATCGATCTCTCCGAAGCGACCGCGCTCGGAATAGCCGTCATCAATGCGCCGAGCGGCAACACGATCTCCGTCGCCGAGCTGTTCTTCGGATCGCTGCTCTCGTACGTGCGGCATCTGCCGCGTGCGTTCAACAGCATGCGCGACGGACGGTGGGATCGCAGCGACCTGCTCGGATCGGAGATCAACGGCCGGACGCTCGGCATCGTCGGGCTCGGACGCATCGGCGGCGAGGTCGCGAAGCGGGCGCGCGCCTTCGGGATGAACGTCGTCGCGTACGATCCGTACGTCCAGCGCGAACGGTTCGAGCTGCTGCGCGTCGAGCGCGCCGAGTCGCTCGAGGACCTGCTGCCGCGGATCGACATTCTCACCGTGCACACGCCGCTCACCGACGAGACGCGCGGTCTCATCGATGGCCATGCACTGTCGCAATTGCGGCGTGGTGCGATCGTCGCGAACTTCGCGCGCGGCGGTATCGTCGACGACGCGGCGCTGACGACCGCGCTCGCCGAGGGGCAGGTGTCGGGCGCTCTTCTCGACGTCTACAACAAGGAGCCGCTCGCCGCGGAGAGCCCGCTGCGGTCGATCGAGAACGCGCTGCTCACGCCGCACCTCGGCGCATCGACGGCGGAAGGGCAGCGCAACGTCGCCGTGGACGTGTGTCTCGCGGTGCGCGACGCGCTGCTCAACGGCGAGCTCGCCGGCGCGGTGAATCTCGCCGGGGTCGAGCGTGGTCGGTGGCGCGATCTGCGTCCGGGCATCTACATCGCGCGGCAGGCGGCGGCGATCGCGCGCGCGATGCTCGCGAATCGCGGATCGCGCACCATCGAGCAGATGACGGTGCACATCGGCCAGCAGTTTGCCGGCGCCGAAGAGCTCATCGCGTCGTCGGCGGTGGCCGGCGTGCTCGCGGCGATCGAAGGCGACGACCGGGTGAACAGCATCAACGCGCGCGCGCGCGCGACCGCTCGCGGCATCGGCGTCGCCACGGTGCCGCTCTCGCTGCCGTCCGACTCGAGCGCGATTCGCGTCACCGTCGGCGGCGACAGCCAGCAGTTCACGGTCGGCGGACGGGCGCTCGTCGGAGCGCCGCCGCGGATCACGCGGATCGGCGAGTTCAAGGTCGACGTCGCGCCGCGGCGCACGCTCGTCGTGCTCACCAACGCCGACGTGCCGGGCGTCATCGGCCACGTCGGCACGGTGCTCGGCAATGCGAAGCTCAACATCGCCGAGTATCACCAGGCGCGCATGTCGCCCGGCGGAGAGGCGCTCGCCGCGATCACGGTCGACGGCAACGTGCCGCCGTCGGTGTGCCGCCAGCTCACGGAGATTCACGGCGTGCGCTCGGCGACGGTGATCGACTGCGACGGTGAGACGGAAGAGCGTCCGTGGACCTGAGCCGCGATCCGGACGTTCGCTTTTCATACGCGCGCGACGCGTCCGGGCTCGAGATGATCCCCGACGCCGTCGCGCGTCCGGCGTCGATCGGCGAGACGCTCGAGGTCGTGCGCGACGCGATCGCGGCCGGCGTGACGGTGACGCCGGCGGGAGCGCAGACGAGCACCACGGCGGCGTCGATCGTCGACAAGGGTGTGCTGCTGTCGATGCGCGCGATGGGGCGCATCCTCGACGTCGATCCGGCGGCGCGGATCGCGCGCGTCGAGCCCGGCGTGACGATCGGCGCGTTGAATGAAGAGCTCGCGCCGATCGGCCTGCGCTTCTCTCCCGATCCGACGAGCGAGAATGACGCGACGATCGGCGGGGCGATCGCGTGCAACGCGTCGGGCGCGCGGTCGCTGCGCTACGGCGCGACACGGCCGCACGTGCGCGGCGTGAAGATCGTCGACGGCGCGGGCGACCTGCTCGATCTCAAGCGCCCGCAGCTCGAGAAGAACACCGTCGGCTTTCACGCGGCGCAGGATCCGGTGGATTGGATCGTCGGCAGCGAAGGGACGCTCGGCGTCGTCGTCGAAGCGGAGCTCTCGCTCGTGCGACGTCCGCCGCGCGAGATCGGTCTGGCGATTCCATTCCCGACGGAGCGCGACGCGCTCGCATTCGTCGTCGCGGCGCGCGAGCAGTCGGACCGCGCGGCGGTCGCGCGCGCGCAGTGTCTCGAGTACTTCGATGGACAGGCGCTGGCGATCGCGCGCGGCCACATCGGCATGCCGCAGTGGATGAGCGAAGCGGGCGCGCTCGTCTATCTCGAGCAGCCGATGGAAGACGAGGGCTCGATCGACGCGGTGCTCGACGTCTGGCTGTCGATCGCCGAGCAGTATGATGCGATCACCGACGCGATCGACGTCTACGACGACGCGTCGTCGCTGCGCAATGCGCGACGGTTCCGTCATGCGGTGCCGGCGTTCATGAATGAGAAGGGCGCGGCGCGCCGTCAGTTCGGCGGCCGAAAGGTCTCCACCGATTGGGCAGTGCCGTTCCGTCTGCTCCCCGACGCACTCGACGCCGCGCGCCGCTTCGCCGACGCGGCGAAGATCCCGCATGCCGTCGCCTACGGCCACGCGGGGAACGGGCATCCGCACCAGAATTTCATCGCGCACGACGGCGACGAGCTCGCGCGCATTCTCGCCGTCGTCGACGAGACGATCCGGCACGTGCTCACGCTCGGCGGCACCGTGGCGGCGGAGCATGGATTGGGAAAGATCAAGCGCCACTGGCTGGGGCTGCAGCTCTCGAAGCCGCAGCTCGCGGTGATGCGCGCGATGAAGGACACGCTCGACCCGCGCGGGATGTTCGCGCCGGGAAACGTGATCGCGCCCCACGAATGACGGCGCGCTATGCGAGCGTCGTGCTCGACGTCGATTCGACCGTGTCGGGGATCGAGGGGATCGACTGGCTTGCCGAGCGTCGCGGCCCGGAGGTCGCGGCGCGGATCGTTCAGCTGACCGACGAGGCGATGCGCGGGCTGATCCCGCTCGAAGCGATCTATGGAAAGCGACTCGCGGAGATTCGTCCGACGCGCGCCGACATCGAGGCGTTGTCGCGACAGTATCTGGCGAATCTCGCGCCGGGGTGCGTCGAGGTGGTGTCGGCGATGCGCGAAGCGGGTGTCGACGTCGTGCTCGTGAGCGGCGGTCTGCTGCAGGCGATCGAGCCGCTGGCATCGGAGCTCGGTGTCACGCGCCTTCGCGCCGTGGACATCCGGTTCGATGCCGAAGGCGAATACGCGAGCTTCGACGCGTCCTCGCCGCTCACGACGACGCAGGGAAAGGCGATGGTGGTCGAGTCGCTGCGCCTCGCGCGCCCGATCCTCGCGATGGGCGACGGTTCGACGGACGTCGCGATGAAGCCCGTCGCCGACACATTCGCGGCATTCACGGGCTTCGCGGCCCGGCCGAACGTGATCGCCGAGGCGAACGTGGTGGTGGAGTCGTTCGAGGGGCTGCGGTCGATCGTGCTTTCATAGGCACCGGGAAGGCGAGACGGGATCGTAGCGGAACGTCCCGTGGCCCGTTCCTCGCCTTCCGTTTCCCCATTCCCGTGACGCAGATAGCCCGGCGACAGTCGAATCCGGTCGGGGTCGGCAGACAGCTTGACACCCCTCCCGCACATCCCGACTTTAAAAATCTGTGTACCCGGCGCCGGGGCGCTCGCGCTTGTCCCGACGCCCGAAGATCTCGCGAAGCGCGGCGCTGAACCCATTCTCTTCTCATGGCTGCTCCGAACACGGCTGGCGGTGAACGCATCGGCGACCTGCTCTTCAGAGAAGGGCTGATCACCGCCGAGCAGTTGGCCAAGGCGCTCCAGGAGCAGAAACAGAACGGGACGCGGGTCGGCTATAACCTCATCAAGCTCGGCTTCATCCAGGAAGTCGAGCTGACGAAGGCGCTCGCGAAGCAGCACAAGATGCCCGCCGTCGACCTGTCGCGGTTCGAGGCCGATCCGAAGATCGCGAAGATGATTCCGAGCGATCTCGCGCAGAAGAATCTGGTGATTCCGCTCAAGCGCGACGGGCGCACGCTCACCGTGGCGATGGCCGATCCGGGCAACCTCGGCGTACTCGAGGACCT
>CBHWBX010000094.1:0-11492 GCA_966111935.1 uncultured Gemmatimonadaceae bacterium | reverse complement strand
GCTGCGCTGGGGCGGCCCCGCTCGTGGACTCGACGCTCACACGGAACGTCGGCGGACGATTGGGTTGGACCGCATCCCACACCAGCACCGTGAGCACGCCGGCGACGAGCAGCGCCGATACGATCGTCGCCACGATCTCGAGCGCCGTCGGCGGCGGGGATTTCTCGTGGCCCCCGTCGTCGCCGTCGCCCTGCGGCTCGCGATTCTCCTCGCCGCTCATATCAACAGCTCCGCGGCGGCGGCGCCGAGGCTCGTCACGAAGCCGGTGACGACGAGGATGTTCACGCTCGCGACCAGCCCGAGCGATCCGAGCGTCTCGAACGTCCACAGGAAGTACGCGGCGACGAGCAGCGCCAGCGCATAGGTCGACACCGACTCGCGAACGATCTCCATCCAGTACTCGCGCGTCCCGACTTCCTCGGGCCGCTGCTTGAAGTCGACCGCATAGACGATCGCCTGCACCTGCACGATGGAGACGGCGACGAGCAGCATCGCGCGCCACGGAGAAAGAAGCTCGGCGATCATCAGCGGCTCCTCGACCGCCGCGGGCCCGAACCCGAACAGCGTCGCCCCGGCGAGCGCCATGCCGAGCGTCCCCCAGTAGCCGGCGCGCTCGCGGCGCTTCACCGCCACGCGGTGCTCGTCGCCGAACGCGCTCATCGCCACCGACGCGCCGATGCTCACCGGCACCGCCTGAAGCGCGATCTTCCCGGCGAGGTCGCGGAGGCTCGTCTCCGGACCGATGACGCCGAACGCGAAGAGGATGATCGACGCGGCGATGATGCCGATCCCGTAGGCGACGAGGGCCGCGCGCGCTTCGGCGAGCAGCGTCTTGCCGTGCGACAGCCCGCTGTAGTGCTGGAGGATGAACAGCACGCCGTAGCTGAACAGGCATAGCAAGATGAGACGCGGCGCCGGGACGAAGAATCCCTCCCACCACACCTCCATCGTCATCAACACGGGTGCGCCGATGAGCAGACCGCCCATGAGCCCGCGCGCGTATGAGACCGCGGTTTTTCGTGAGTGCATGGGCGGGACCTTCGGCAAACGACGCGCCGCCTCCCGATACCCAGCGGCGCCCGATCGGGCTATCGTTTGATGACCCGGACCTCGACGAGCCGACTGTGATGCATCGTTTGCGAATCCTCGCCGTAGTTGCGCTGGTAGCCTGCCGGCATTCCTCGTCGAAGGAAGTGCCGCCTCCCGTCGCGCCGATTCCCCTCGCGCCATCGCCGGAGCCGCCCGAGCCGCCGTCGCGCTTCCGCGGACTCATCGGCCAGTACGACACGCCGGTCGGGATGCGTCTCGTCCTCGAGGACAGCGGAAAGCTCTGGCTCGCCGATACGGTGCGCGATCGCACCGCGCTCACCAATCAGTCCGACGATCATTTCGGAATCACCCCCGCGTGGGCCGTCGTCATCATCGGCAGCAAGGCGAGCCAGCTTCGCTTCGAGCGCGATGCGCGCGGCAACGCGACGAACGCGTTCGCCGACGACCTGCGCCTGCCGCGCCGGAAGATCGAGCCGCAGCCGGGGACGAATCAGCTCCAGGTCACGCCGCTGCGGCCGGTGTCGGAGCTGCGCGTCGAAGCGCTCGCCGCGACGCCGCCCGCCGAGCAGGGCACGTTTCGCAAAGCCGATCTCGTCGAGCTCACGTCGCTCGATCCGACGATCAAGCTCGAGATCCGGTACGCGACGACGAACAATTTCCTCGGCACTCGCTTCTACGACGAGCCGCGCGCGTTCATGCAGCGTCCGGCCGCCGAAGCCGTGGTCCGCGCGAACGCGGCCGTGAAGGCACTCGGCTTCGGGCTGTTGATCCACGATGCGTATCGCCCGTGGTACGTCACGAAGATGTTCTGGGACGCGACGCCGCAGGAGAAGCGATGGCTCGTCGCGAATCCGGCGCAGGGCTCACGGCACAATCGCGGCGAGGCGGTCGATCTCACGCTCTACGATCGTGCGACGGGACAGGCGGTCGAGATGCCGAGCACCTACGATGAGAGCACGGATCGCGCGTTCGCCGATTATCCCGGGGGGACGGCGGCGCAGCGCTGGCGGCGCGCCGTGCTGCGTCGCGCCATGGAGCGCGAGGGGTTCACCGTCAATCCGAACGAGTGGTGGCACTTCGACTACAAGGATTGGCGGCAGTACGCGATCGGCAACGTGCCGTTCGACAAGCTGTCGCGGCGCTGACCTGTTTGCGGCCAGCGCCGCGCGCGAGCTCAGCGGTTGCGATTGCGATCGCGATCGGACGACGACGAGTCTTCGTCGAGGTCTTCGCGGCTGACGGTGCCGTTCTTCGCGGCCCAGTCGACCGAGGCGTCCTCGGACTTCAGCGGCGCCTGCGTCGAATCGAGCGAGTGCATGCCCTCGCCGATCTCGCGCTTCTGGCCCGACTTGCCGAGCTTGTCGCTGTTCTGGTCGCGGTCGCTCTGGTTTTTATCGTTCGCCATCGTCTCCTCCCCGGAGTGGAATAGGTTGCGGAGACCGCCAGGCGCACGGTACGTGCCGAAGACTGCTCGACCATGCACCGAACCCGACAAGCATAGATGAACGAACCCGGATTCATCCGCGGCTGGCGACACGACGTCACGACGGCGTCCCAGCTCGCGCACGCGCGCCCCGCGTATGCGGCGGGGATTCGCGCAGCGATCGCGACCGTGGCACCGCTGCTCTTCACCGCCGTCCTGCCCGCCGGTGCATCCACATGGATGAGTCTCGCCGGACTCAACGGAGCGCTCATCGATCGCGGCGGCCCATACCGCATGCGCGCGATGGTCATGAGCGCGCTCGCCGTCGGCAGCGCGATCGCCGTGTTCATCGGATCGGTGCTCGGCGGACATGTCGTCGCCGCGGTGATCTCGACGTTCATCATCGCGTTGCTCTGTGGAATGCTGCGCGCATGGACGGAGATCGGGCCGGGGTTCGGCGTCACGATCCTCGTGTCGTTCGCGATCGCGCTCGCGATTCCTTCGCCGTCGATCGAAGCGGCGGCCGTGCGCGGCGTGTTCATCCTCGCCGGCGGCGCGTGGGCGATGCTCCTCGCGATCGTGCTCTGGCCGCTGCGCCCCTATCGGCCGGTGCGGCTGCGCATCGCCGAGTGCTATCGCGCGATCGCGCGCTACGTCGAGGCGGCGACGATGGAGCTTGGCGGCGGCCCGCACGATCCGGTCGCGCTCACGTCGCACGTCGCCGCGGTTCGCACGTCGATCGAAGCCGCACGCACGACCCTCGCGCTGTCGCGGCGCGGACGCTCGGCGGAAAGCGGGCGCGGCGAGCGACTGCTCGTGCTCCACGAAGTCGCCGACCAGATGTTCGCGCATCTCATCGCCCTGCTCGAGCTGAGCGCAGCCGACTTCGGCGCCGTCACCGATCCCGATCGCATCGTCATCGCCGCGACGCTCGGCGAGATCGCGGCAACGGCGCGCAGCGTCGCGAATGCGATCGAGGCCGAGCGGGATCTGCCGCCGATCGTCGTGACGTGGGACGGCCGCGGCGTCGCCGCGGTGAACGCGACGATGGGCGAGATCGTCGATCGCATCGCCGACTACGCCACGGCCGCGTCCGAGCTCACGGCGACGCTCAACAGCGGCTCGACCGCGCCCGTGAAGAGCGCGGCGCGCATCGGCGTCGCGATGCCGCCGGAGCCGTCGCTCTTCTCGCTCGACGGCATTCTGCACCCGGCGACGGTAACCTGGCACCACGCGCTGCGCGTCGCGATCGTGACGACGCTCGCGGTGCTCCTCACGCATCTGCTCGGCCTCAATCACGGCTACTGGGTGACGCTCACCGTCGTCGTGATCCTTCAGCCGTTCGCGGCGATGACGCGACAGAAGGCGCTGCAACGCATCGGCGGGACGATTCTCGGCGGCATTGCCGCGGCGGGGTTGAGCGCCCTGTTTCAGGGAGAGGGCGCGGTGCTCGCGCTCATCGCCGTGTTCACGATGCTGTGCGTCGCGCTGCTTCCGCTGAACTACGGTGCGTACGCGGTCTTCGGCACGCCCGCGTTCGTGCTGCTCGCCGAGACGAGCGCCGGCGACTGGCATCTCGCCGGGATCCGCATCATCAACACGCTCATTGGCGGCGCGCTGGCGATGGCCGGCGCGGCGTTCTTCTGGCCGGGCGAAGAGCGCAGCCGGCTTCCCGAGCTCGCGGCCGCGGCATTTCGCGCGAATGCCGAATTTCTGCGCCGCACGATCAGGCTCTTCTCCGACCAGCGGCCCGACCTCGGCGTCCTGCGTGATGCGCGCCGTGATGTGGGCAACGCGGCGCTCAACGCCGAGGATTCCTTCCAGCGTGTGATCAGTGAGCATCGCGGTCGGCCCGACGAGCTCGAGCCGATCATGGCGTCGCTCATCTATGTGCGACGACTGGCCGCATCGACGGCGGCGCTGGCGATCGCCGCGCAGAGCGCGACACGCCCCGCGCCGGCAGCGATGCAAACCTTCGGCGATGCGTCGGTGCGCGTCCTCGACGATCTCGCCGAGGCGACGCTCGCACGGCGTGCGCCGGCGCCATTTCCGCCCATCGGCAGCGTCACGCTGCCCGATGCTTCCACGGCACCCGAGACTTATCAGAGTGTAAACCGGATTGCGCGACAGCTGAAATTGATGCACGACGCCGTGGCCCGATGGCCGCGGCCCAACTGAGGAGCCTTCCTGCCCCACGAATCCGCACTCATCGCGACCATCGCCGCCGGTCTGGGGCTCGCCTTCGTTTTCGGATTCATCGCAACACGCCTGCGGCTGCCGGCGCTCGTCGGCTACCTGATCGCGGGGATCGTCGTCGGACCGTTCTCACCGGGCTACGTCGCCGACACGGGGCTCGCGACGCAGCTCGCCGAAGTCGGTGTGATTCTGCTGATGTTCGGCGTCGGGATGCACTTCTCGATACGCGATCTGCTGGCCGTGTGGCACGTCGCGCTACCGGGCGCGTTGATCCGGATCGCGTTCATCACGACACTCTCGATGCTCGCCGCGCACGCCTGGGGATGGACGTGGGGCGCGGCCGCGGTGCTCGGCATCTCGCTTTCCGTGGCGAGCACGATCGTCCTGCTGCGCGCGCTCGAGGAACGCGCCCTGTTGACGTCGACAGAAGGACGGATCGCGATCGGGTGGCTGATCGTCGAGGATCTCGCGATGGTCGTCGTGCTCGTGCTGCTGCCGGCGCTCGTGGGCGCGACGCGCGGCGCCGGCAGCGGCTCGGGGATCGTCGCGGCGCTCGGGTGGACGCTGCTGAAGGTCGCGCTGTTCGTCGCCGTGATGCTGCTCGCCGGCACCCGCCTCGTGCCGAAGATGCTCGCCGCCGTCGCCCGCACCGGATCGCGCGAGCTGTTCACGCTCGGCGTGCTCGCGACCGCGCTCGGCATCGCCTTCGGCGCGGCGTCGCTCTTCGGCGTGTCGTTCGCGCTCGGCGCATTCCTCGCCGGGATGGTGATCGCCGAATCGGACCTGAGCCACCAAGCCTCGGCGGACGCGCTGCCGCTTCAGGATGCGTTCGCGGTGTTGTTCTTCGTCTCGGTCGGCATGGTATTCGATCCGCGCGTGCTGATGCGCGAGCCGATCCTCGTCGTCGAAGCCACGCTGCTCGCCGTCGTCGCCAAGGGCATCGTATCGGCGACGCTCGTGCTGCTCTTTCGCTATCCCGTGCGTACGGCGCTCACCGTCGCCGCGGGGATCTCGCAGGTCGGTGAGTTCTCGTTCATTCTCGCGAGCCTCGGCCGGTCGCTCGGCGTGCTCGATCACGACGGCCAGAGCATCATTCTGGCGGCGGCGATCATCTCGATCACCGTGAACCCGCTGCTCTTCGCGGCGATCCGGCCGATCATGCGACTGCTGCGCGATCATCCGCCCATGCTCGATCTCCTCGAGCGCTCGGCCGCGGGCGGCGCCGAGCACGATGGCAGGTTGGGACACCATGTCGATGCGCACGTGGTGCTCGTCGGCTACGGCCGCGTCGGCGCCACGATCGGCCGCGCGCTCCAGCGCGAGGAGATTCCCTTCCTGGTCATCGACAGCGATCGGATGCTCGTCGAGCATCTCCGTCGGGGTGGGCTGCGGGTGATGTTCGGCGACGCGAGTCGCCCGACCGTCCTCCAGCACGCCGGCATCGAGCGCGCACGCATGCTCGTCATCGCGTCCCCCGGCGCCTACCAGACACGCGCGACCGTCGACGCGGCGCGGCGCATGAATCCGACGATCGACATCGTCGCCCGCACGCATAGCGCCGCCGAGCAGCAGTGGCTCGAGCAGCACGATGTGGGAACGGCGGTGATGGGTGAGCGCGAGCTCGCCCTGGGCATGGCGCGCTACGCGCTCGGCCGGAACGGCGTCGAGCCCGTGCACGTCGAGCGGCTGCTCGAAAGCCTGCGCAACGGCTGATCGCGACAGTTTGGACGGAAGGGCTCCGCGGTGCGCCCTTCGGTCCAAACCTTGCCCGGCTGGCTTCGGTTCAGACCTCAACCAGGCCGCCGATGTCCGATCTCACGCTGCGAAGCCGTCCCGGCTTCTCCGACATGCTCGATGCGCTCGTCCGCCTCATCGAGACCCAGAGCCCGTCCATGCGCTGCTCGATCCTCCTGCTCGACGAGGATGGCGAGACGCTCCGGCATGGCGCAGCGCCGAGTCTCCCGGAGCACTACTGTCGCGCGATCGATGGGCTGCGCATCGGTCCGAAGGTCGGATCCTGCGGTACGGCAGCGTACCTGAATCGGACGACGATCGTCACCGACATCGAGAACGACGAGCTGTGGGCGGACTTCCGTGCACTCGCGCTGCCGATCGGCCTGCGCGCCTGCTGGTCGACGCCGATCAACAGCAGCGCCGGCGCGGTCTTCGGTACGTTCGCGATGTATTACGACGAGCCGCGATCGCCGTCGGACAACGACATCGAGGTCATTCGTACGGCAGCGCTCCTCGCCGGAGCGCTGATCGAGCGCGAACAGCTCCTTGCGGCGAGCGACGCCGATCGACGCGCGCTTTCCGAAGCGAACGATGCGCTCGAAGAGCAGCAGGTCGAGCTCGAGATGGCCAATCAGCAGCTTCAGGATGCGGCGATCGAGCAGGAGATGCTCAATCAGCAGCTCCAGGAGAACGCCACCGAGCTCGAGATGCAGGCTGAAGCACTGGAGATGGCGAACCACGAGCTGCGCGCCAGTGAAGAGCGGCTGCGCGACATCTTCGAGCAGGCACCGGTCGCGCTCGCCGTGCTCACCGGCCCCGACCATGTCTACACGGTCGTCAGCCCACGCTTCCTCGAGTACACCGGCACGTCCGACATCACGGGTCGGCGCGTCGAGGAAGTATTCCCCGGCCTCGTTTCGGCCGAATTCATCGCCCTGCTCGACCGGATCTATCAGACCGGCGAGTCGCACCATGTGACCGAGCGCGCCGTCCGCCTCGACCGCGACGGTGACGGCGTGCCCGAAGAGTACTTCTTCAACGTCGGCTACACACCGCTGCGCGATCGCACCGGCGCGGTCTACGCGATCGCCAGCGCATCGATCGATGTCACCGGACAGGTCGCCGCGCGCCGTGAGCTCGAGGCGGCGCGCCGCGACGCCGAGGAGGCGAATCGTGCGAAGAGCCAGTTCCTGGCGACGATGAGCCACGAGCTGCGTACGCCGCTCAATGCGATCGCGGGCTACGCGGACCTGCTGCTCGCCGGCGTCCGCGGCGAGCTCACCCCCGAGCAGCGCGCCGATGTCGAGCGCATGCGCCGGAGCGGCGCGCATCTGCTCGCGCTGATCAACGACATCCTCAACTTTGCCCGGCTCGAAGCGGGGAGCGTCGAGTTTCACGTCGCCGATGTGCGCGTCGCGTCGCTGCTCGAGAGCCTCGAGGAGCTCGTGCGCCCGCAGGTCGACACGAAGTCGCTCGGCTACGCGCAGCGCGTGTCCGCGCACGATCTCGCGGTGCGCGCCGACGCCGAGAAGTTGCGGCAGGTCCTGCTCAACCTCGTGACGAACGCGGTGAAGTTCACTGAATCGGGCGGACGCATCGACGTCGAGTGCGAAGGCGACGAGCAGAACGTGCACTTCATCGTTCGCGACACGGGACGCGGGATCGGCGAGGCGCATCTCGCGCGGATCTTCGATCCGTTCGTGCAGATCGATCGCGAGCGCACGCCGAGGAGCCAGCAGGGCGTGGGGCTCGGCCTCTCGATCAGTCGCGACCTCGCGCACGGCATGGGCGGATCGCTCACTGCCACGAGCACGCTCGGTGAAGGCAGCACGTTCCGGTTGACGCTGCCGCGTCCCGAGGCCGCTTCGCGCATCGACGACGACACCGTCCGGATCGCCGAGACCCACCCGAGCTGAGCATCCCTTCTTACCTGATCTCCTCAGTAAACAGGTGGGAACCACGGCGTGCGAAATGCACATCGTGGGGTGACCATACGTACGACGTCGCCCGTGCGAATGGTTGCTGCAAAGGAGGGACGATGTTCAGCGCGCTTCTGCGCTCTCGCCGGGGTCATCCGGCGCTGCGCGACTACCGCCGGTTGTTCGAGGCCCTTCCCGATCCAATCCTCGTGCTGTGTGCCGACCCGCCGTTCTACACGATCGCGGCGGCGAGCGACGGATACCTTCGCACGACACTGACCACCCGCGACGGTCCGGACGGCATCGTCGGCCGTCCCCTGTTCGCAGCGTTCCCTGTCGCGCCGCACACAAGGGGCATCGACGGCGTGCGAAGCCTGCGCGCCTCGCTCGATCGCGTCATCGCGAGCGCGTGCAGCGATTCGATGGCCACGGAGCAGTATGCCATCCGCCGACCTGACGGCTCGTGGGAAGAGCGGTACTGGCGTCCGGTCAACGTGCCCGTGATCGACAGCGACGGGCACGTCGAGTATGTGCTGCACGAAGTCGTGGACGTCACCGACGCGACGCGACTCGGTCGTCGCGCCAGCGATGCCGAACGCGCGAGCGCGGCCGCCGAGGAAGCGAACGCCATCAAGGCGCGCTTCCTCGCGTCGATGTCGCACGAGCTGCGCACGCCGCTCAACGCGATCGGCGGCTACGTCGATCTCATCGCCATGGGAGTGCACGGCCCGGTGACGCGCGAGCAGGCAATCGCCCTCGAGCGCATTCGGCAGAGCGAGAGGCATTTGCTCGGCCTCGTGAACGAGGTGCTCGATTACGCGAAGATCGAATCCGGTCACATCGCGCTCGAGCGCGAACCGGTTTCGCTCGCGACGGTGATCGAGGACGTGATCTCCCTGGTCCTGCCGCAGGCCGACGAGAAGGGCCTTCATCTCGTCGTCGGCCCGACGGCGATCGACGGCTGCGAGGTCGACGTCGTCGCCGATCACGAGAAGATCCGTCAGGTCCTGCTCAACCTCCTCTCGAACGCCACAAAGTTCACTCCCGCCGGCGGCCGCATCCAGGTCGACTGCGAAGCCGACGCGCGATGGGCGACGATCACGGTGAGCGACACCGGCGTCGGCATGCGGGCGAGCGACCTCGCGCGGATCTTCGAGCCGTTCGTCCAGGTCGGCACCCGCGAGGCATCATCCGCGGGCACGGGACTCGGCCTCTCGATCAGCCGCGAGCTCGCGCGGGCGATGGGCGGCGACCTCACGGCGCGCAGCGCGTTCGGAAAGGGCGCGGCGTTCACCCTGCGGCTGCCGCGCCCGAACAGCGCCGACCGGCGGCGGTCGGCGTGAAGGGGTGAAGGGAGATGGCGAGGCCAAAAGGCGATCCGTAACGGCGCTCAGCAACTGCGCCGAGCAACTGCGCCGAGCAACTGCGGTGTTGCCAGGCGGTGTTGCTAGGCGTGTTGCTAGGCGGTGTTGCTAGGCGCTCGTGCTAAGTGCCTTCCTACGGCCTCCGGGTAGCCGAGAAGCTCCTCGGCGCTTCATCACAGGACGGCACCCGCATCGCCTGACCGGTCCGCGGATCGATCGGCGGAACGCGGCGCGTGCGGCCGATCTTCACGGGATCTTCCGACGCCGCGTATGCGAATAGTGCGACGAGCGTCGCGTTCCGCTTGACGTTGTCGAAGTTGACCTTGTCGTAGGTGTCGCGGTTCGTATGCCACGTGTAGTCGCCATACGACCAGTCCGACGACGTGAGAAAGAAACCCGGCGCGTTGCGGCAGTCGAACGCGTCGCTGTCCGTGCTCTCGTTGTGCGCGACGCCGGGCATCATCAGCGCGATGTTGCGCGTGATGTCCGCCGGCATCGTCGACATCCATCGCGCGAGCGCGGGCGCCGCGTCGATGAAGCCGTTCGTCTGCACCGTGTCCACTTCGCCCGTGCCGTTGTCCTGATTGAACAGCGCCTGAAGCCCGCTCAGAATCTCCGGGTGATCGGCGGCGAAGGCGCCGGAGCCGATGTCGCCCTCTTCCTCGCCGCTCCAGTGTCCGACGAGAATCGTCCGCTTCGGACGCGGATAGACGCTCTTCAGAATGCGCATCGCCTCGAGCATCGTGATCGTGCCGGTACCGTTGTCCGTCGCGCCGCTCCCCGCATCCCACGAATCGAGATGCGCCGAGAGCATCACGTACTCGTTCGGCTTCTCCGACCCTTCGATGCGCGCGATCGTGTTGAACACCGGCGACTCGGCCGCGGCCATCTTCGCGTCGGCGACTGCCTGCACGCGCGGATGCTGGCCGTTCTCCGCGAGACGTGCGAGCAGGCTGTAGTCCTCGCACGATACATCGAAGGACGGGACGCGATCGACGCGCGTCGACTGGATCTTGTCGACGCCCCAGCCGCGCGACCAGCTGTTCGAGAGCACACCGGCCGCACCGGCTCGCTCGATCAGCGCCGGGAAGGCGCGGGCGTTGGTGTGCGCCGCGGTGAAGCGTGCGCCCCATTCCTTCTGCACGCTGTCGCGCTGCGCAACGAAGCGCGCGTAGGTCCCCGAGTCGGCCCAGAACTTCACGTCGGAGTCGGGACGGCAGCTCGGCTGCGGCATCGACACGAGCACCAGCTTTCCCTTCACCGTGTTGAGCCACGCCGCGAAGCCGGCGCTGTCGCGCAGCTCGCTCGCGCGCGGCAGGATGACGACGTCGGCCGTCACACCGCCGGCGGGCGTCGCCGCGCTCCATGCGTGCATCGTCGCCTCGAGCACGCGCGTGCGCGGTGAGACGAGCGTGAGGCTGCTCGGCCCGCGCGTCCAGTCGCGCCACGTGCCGTACTTCTCGTTCTTCACGGGAATGCCCCACGCGGTGTAGGTGCGCACGAGCCAATCGTTGGCGGCACGATTCGCCGGCGAGCCCGTGAGCCGCGGGCCGATCGAGTCCATCAGGACCTGCGCGAGCTTCGCGGCCTGCGACCGCTTCATTCCTTCGTCGTAGATCCGCTGGATGACCGGATCGCCGGTGGGATTGTCCTGGGCACGGGCGAGTGCCGGCGCCGCAAAAAGGAGCGACGCGATGGTAGCGGAGAGCGTGATTGAGCGCATATTCGACGTTAGCCGCGCTGGTCCGCCCACCGCCAGTGCTCCCTGCCGAGTTCGATTCCCTGCACCCGTCCGGAGACCTCTGC
>CBHWBX010000093.1:0-11507 GCA_966111935.1 uncultured Gemmatimonadaceae bacterium | reverse complement strand
GCAATCGATCTCCTCCGCATCGGTAAAGCGCGAACGAAGATCGTCGAGCGGCTCGACCGCTTCGCTGACGCCGTTCACGACGCCGACCGCAACGTCGGTGCGCACGGCGGCGTCGTTCATCTCAGTGCCGCGTCGTGCGCGCGCCGGTCCGGCACAGGTCACGACCTGCGACGCATTCGCGAAGATCGTACTGGTCATGCGAGCATGTCCTTGGCGCGCGACAGACGCAGCGGCGCTTCGGCCTCGCCGCGGCAGGCGTAGAAGCAGGCGTTGCAGTCGATCGGCTTGTAGCGCTTGAAGTCGCGCCAGTGGAAATCGGTCGGAAAATCCGGACAGCGTTTCACGTTGCCGAGCGGATCGATGTGCACGGTGCGCATCCCGGAGCGGCACGGCTCGCGCATCTCGCCGCGCAGGTAGCGCGGAATCTGCTCGAGATAATACTCCGAGTTCGAGACGGCGTGGCGGTTCTTCCGCTTGAACGCGAGCACCTCGGCGATGAGGCGCTCGACGTCGCGGACCTGCGCCTCCGGAATGAGATGCGCGCGGTTCCCATTCTTCGAGTCGGTGTAGACGCTCAGGTTCACACCGTATCCCATTTCTGCCGCGCGCCGAATGATCGGCATGATCTGATCGACGTTGTCGTTCTTGATCACCGTGTTGAAGCGCACGTTGTCGACGCCGGCGTCGCGCATGTCCGAGATCGACGCGAACAGGCGGTTGACGAGGCCGGGAATGCCGCGCGCGCGGTCGTGCCGCTCATCGAGGTAATCGAGCGAGATGCTGAGCTGATGCACCCCGGCCGCCTGAAGCGCGCGCGCCCGATCCACCGTGAGCATCGCGCCGTGGGTGAGCAGCGTGATGTACGTGAGCGGAATCGTCCGCGAGACCGCCGCCACGAGATCCTCGAGATCGCGACGCAGCGTCGGCTCGCCGCCGGTGAAGGTCACGATCATCGGATTGAAGAACTTCGCCGCGTCGGCGAAGCTCTTCAGCTCCGTCTCCTTCGCGGAGGCGTCGGTCTTCCAGTAATCGCAGAAGCCGCAGCGGGCGTTGCACCGCTGCGTGACCTCGAACGAGACGAGCATCGGCATGCGCCTGGCCTTGAGCCACGCGTACTTGCCGACGAACAGCGGGACGTGCCAGGGACGAAAGGCCTTGGAAAGCACGACGGGCGCCTAGCTGCGACGCATCGGGAGCTGGATCCCCTGCTCCTCCGCCGTGCGGATCGCGATCTCGTAGCCCGCCTCCGCGTGGCGTGCGACGCCGATGCCCGGGTCGTTCGTGAGCACGCGCTC
The DNA here is from genome assembly GCA_966111935.1 of uncultured Gemmatimonadaceae bacterium. GTDB lineage: Bacteria > Gemmatimonadota > Gemmatimonadetes > Gemmatimonadales > Gemmatimonadaceae > JAQBQB01. The sequence continues at coordinate 10,212 of CBHWBX010000093.1, read as the reverse complement.
GAGACGCACGCGCATCTCCGGCGTGCCGTCGGCGACGATCACCTGGCCGGCGTGGAGCGAGTTGCCGATGCCGACGCCGCCGCCATGGTGGAACGAGACCCACGATGCGCCGCTCGCCGTGTTCAACAAGGCGTTCAGAATCGGCCAGTCGGCGATCGCGTCGCTGCCGTCCTTCATCGCTTCGGTTTCCCGGAAGGGCGATGCGACGCTCCCCGTGTCGAGGTGATCACGGCCGATCACGATCGGCGCACTTATTTCGCCTTTTGCTACTAAATCGTTGATCGCGACGCCGAGCTTCGCGCGCTCGCCCTGGCCGAGCCAGCAAATGCGCGCCGGGAGCCCCTGGAAATGGATGCGCTCGCGCGCCATCTCGATCCAACGGCGCAGATGCGCGTCGTGGGGGAAGAGCTCGAGCACCAGTTCGTCCGTACGGGCGATGTCCCTGGGGTCGCCGGAGAGCGCGGCCCAGCGGAACGGTCCCTTCCCTTCGCAGAACAGCGGACGCACGTACTCGGGCACGAAGCCCGGGATGTTGAACGCGTTCTTCACCCCGTTGTCGAGCGCCACCGTCCGAATGTTGTTGCCGTAATCGAACGTGATCGCACCGCGCTCCTGCATCGTCAGCATCGCCTTCACATGCTCGACGATCGACGCGTTGGCGCGGCGCACGTACTCCTTTGGATCGCGCCCGCGCAGCTCGGCCGCCGCCTCGAGCGACAGTCCCGCGGGGACATAACCGACGAGCGTGTCGTGCGCGCTCGTCTGGTCGGTGAGGACGTCTGGGGTGATGCCGCGCTTCATCAGCTCCGGAAGGATCTCCGCGGCATTGCCGACGAGACCGACCGAGAGTCGTCGCCTCGCGTCCTTCGCCTCGGTGATCCAGGCGAGCGCTTCGTCGAGGCTGTGCGTCTTGCGGTCGACGTAGCCGGTGCGGATGCGCATGTCGATGCGCGACTCGTCGACGTCGATGCCGAGGATCGCGGCGTCGTTCATCGTCGCGGCGAGCGGCTGCGCGCCGCCCATGCCCCCGAGTCCCGCGGTGAGGACGAACGTGCCGGCGAGCGTGCCGTTGAAGTGCGTCCGCGCGACGGCGCCGAAGGTCTCGTACGTTCCCTGGAGGATGCCCTGCGACCCGATGTAGATCCAGGAGCCGGCAGTCATCTGGCCGTACATGATCAGGCCGGCCCTTTCGAGCTCTCTAAAGTACTCCCAGTTCGCCCAGCGGCCGACGAGGTTGCTGTTGGCGAGGAGCACGCGCGGCGACCAGGCGTGCGTGCGGAAGACGCCGACCGGCTTGCCGCTCTGGATGAGCAGCGTCTCGTCGTTCTCGAGCTTCTGGAGCGCGGCGACGATCGCGTCGAACGCTTCCCAGTTGCGCGCCGCCTTCCCCGTCCCGCCGTAGACGACGAGATCCTGCGGACGCTCGGCGACGTCGGGATCGAGGTTGTTCATCAGCATGCGCAGCGCCGCTTCCTGCTGCCAGCCCTTGCACGACAGCGTCGTCCCGCGCGGCGCGCGGATCTCACGCTGGCCACGCCCGGTGAGCGCGCTGTTATCGGACATCGTCGCGGTCATTCGTCAGCTCACCATGCTCGAGGAGAGGATCTCGTCGTTCTGGATCGCGAGCGCGAGGCGCTCGATGTCCGGCGAGAGCACGCGATCGCGCTCGAGCGGCGCGACCATCGAGCGTACGTCGGTATGGGCGCGCGCGACCCCACGGCCCGCCTTGAGCGGCTTGCGGAAGTCGAGGCCCTGCGCGGCGGCCATGAGCTCGATCGCGAGGACGTAGCGCACGTTGCGCACGACGCGGCGGAGCTTCCATGCCGCGGCCATCGCCATCGGCACGACGTCTTCCTTGCTGCCGTCGGTCGGGATCGTGTCGACGCTCGCCGGATGCGAGAGCACCTTGCACTCGCTCGTGATCGACGCCGCCGTCACCTGCGCCATCATGAAGCCGGAGTTCACGCCGGCGTCCTTCGTGAGGAACGGCGGCAGCCCTTCGTTGAGGTCGGGATGCACGAGGCGGTCGATGCGGCGCTCGGAGATCGTCGCGAGGTTCGTGAGCGCGATCGCCATGAAGTCGAGCGCCATCGCCACGGACTGGCCGTGGAAGTTGCCGCCGCTCAGCAGATCGCCCGACTCGAAGACGAGCGGATTGTCCGTCGCCGCGTTGATCTCGCGGCCGATCACGCCGGCGGCGAAGTCGAGCGCGTCGAGCACCGGGCCGTGCACCTGCGGCATGCAGCGCAGCGCGTAGGCGTCCTGCACGCGCGTGTCGCCTTCGCGATGCGATTCGCGGATCTCGCTGTCGGCGAGCAGGTCGCGCAGCAGCGCCGCCGACGCCGCCTGGCCGAGCTGGCCGCGCACTTCCTGGATGCGCTCGTCGAACGCGACCGGCGTGCCGGTGAGCGCTTCGAGCGACATCGCGCCGGCGATGTGCGCCATCCGCCAGAGCCGATGCGCATCGACGAGCGCCAGCGCGGCGATCGCCGTGTGCGCCTGCGTACCGTTGATGAGCGTCAGCCCTTCCTTCGTGCCGAGCGTCGCCGGCGTGATGCCGGCCGCGCGCAGCATCTCCGCGGCGGGGCCCGACTCCGCGCCGCGATTCAGCGTTCCTTCGCCGATCATCGATACGGCGAGGGCGGCGAGCGGAGCGAGGTCGCCGCTCGCGCCGACGCTCCCCTGCTCCGGAACCGGCGGATACAGCCCGGCGTTGAGCATCGCGACGAGCTGCTCGGCGAGATCGATCCGCGCGCCGGAGTAGCCTTTCGTGATGACGTTCGCGCGCAGCAGCATCATCGCGCGAACCTCGCGCTCGGGCAGCAGGTCGCCGACACCGGCGGCATGGCTGCGCACGAGATTCACCTGAAGCTCGGCGAGCCGCTCGGGCGGGATCGCGACGTCGGAGAGCTTGCCGAAGCCCGTGGTGACGCCGTACGCGACGGCGCGCTGTGCCACGAGCGAATCCACGATGCCGCGCGTGACACGCGCGCGCTGATGGGCGTAGGGGGCGAGCGAGACGCGGGCGCGATCACGCGCCACGGCCGTCACCTGCTCGATCGTGAGGGAGTTCCCGTCGATGACGACTTCGTTCATGGCATGAATGTAGTCGTCCGACGGCTCGCGGTCATCCTGAGGCTACGGTGCGATAGACAGCTCCACGTTCCCGACCGACGGCTGATACGACCAGTCGAGCACCACGTAGTTCGGCGTGACGTACGCGACCCGCGCGGCGGCGTAGTGGACACCGTCGGCCTTCTGGAGACGGAAGACGTAGGCGTAGCCCGGCGTCGCTTCGATCGACACGGCGGCGAATCCGCTCGACGGGGCGCGATCGATCGACGTCAGCGACGCGACGGGCGTCGTCGAGTAGAGGGCCATCGTCACGGCCGTCCGTGCCGGTGCGAACCAGAGCGAGCCGTCGGCATGCCGCTCGATCGTCACGTCGGCGTCGGCGCGCTGGGCGCTGCCGACTCGCCCCGGAACCTTCGCGACCTCGTCGTAGAAGAGCAAGGCGGCGCTGTCCGGCCGCGCGGCGCGCGAATAGACGACGACGTTGCGGCCGTCGGGGCGCGGCGTGTCGAGGCGCGCCTCGCTCCACTGGCTCTCGTGTCCGTCGTGGGTCACCGCGCTCACGACGTAGCAACGCGACACGCCGTTGGTGAGATTCCCCGAGAGAAAACCGTCGGCGACGGTCGAGCCCTCGAGCACCCAGCTCGCCGTGCAGACGCCGCGGGACGCGTCGTACGGTGTCGAGTAAACGAGATAGTGATCGAAGGTGGTCGACGAGGCGCTCACCGCGTTCGAGCTCCAGTACAGCTGCACCGCGCGGTCGAGCGAGATCGAGCCGAGCCCCTGCGGCGCCGGCAGGCGGCTCTGGAGATCGACTGTCACCACATTCGACTGCGCAATCTCGCCGCCGTTCGCGTCGCGCGTCGCGACGTAGTACTGCGACTCGGGAACGCCGGCGTCATGGAAGGTCGGCGACGTCGTCGTCGCGCGAAGGACCCAGTTCGAGCCCGACGAGCGCGCGTAGACGTTGAACGCATTCGCGCGCCCACTCGATGGGATGTCCCATGACAGCAGGACGCCGAGGGGCGCGTCGGGATTGCCGCTCGGAATGAGCTGATAGCTGAGATGGGCGGGCGCATCCGGATCGGTCATCAATCCGGTGATCGCTTCACAGGCCGCGGCGAACGGCAGCACCGCGGCGACGATCCAACGAGACAGTTTCATACATGCTCCGGGTGGGGATGCGTCCCGCCTCGAATGCACGCGTCAGACCGAATGCCGCCAGACTCGGAAGTCGTGGCGGCATCAGGAGTTGTGATTTAGATGGTTACCATGGCCGTCCTACTTTTGGGACGGCCTGGCGCGGCAAAATTAGAACGTTTGCCCGCGGACGGTCGCGCGGTTGTAGTCGAACTTGATGTCCGGCTCGGCCTTGAGCGCGATCATGAAGTTGAAGCCGAAGTTGCCGTTCGGCGACTGGGTGAAGCCGAAGATCGCCCGCCAGTCGTGCAGGTCGCGCTGGAGCTGCACGATGTGGCTCGCGAACTCGTGGTGCTCGACGTCGTACGTCGTCGTCCAGTGCGCGGCCCAGTGCGGCGTCAGGTTGAAGCTCAGGTCACCGTTCACCGACGTCGTCGGCGGAATCTTGTACGCCTGCACGCCCGCCGTCTGCGACGTCACCGGCACGTCCGACGTCGGCTGCGCGCGCTGGTTGGCGAGACAGGCGTCGAGGAGCAGCGGCTGCGTGCCGACCTGCTGAATACAGCGCGCCCGCGGATCGTAATCGATCACATTGTTGCCGACCGGCGGACGCGGACTCGTGCGGCTGAACGCGATCGATGCACGCCAGCCCTGCGTCGGCGGGAGGATGTATCGATCGCCGCCGCGCGTCGAGCCGGCCACCGGCTGCGCGGCGATCGCCTGGGCATTGATGTCGTCCGGACGGCCGCGCACGGTCTCGACGCCTGGGCGCGGCGTGGCGACCGGCGCCGGTACCGCCTTGCCGAACAGGCGGGCGAACACCGCGAATGGATTCTGATCCCGGCTGATGTTGAAGCTCGCCGACAGGCCCGTGAGGTACGGGGCGAACTTGGCGGTGTCGCTGAGGGTGCTGCCCTGGAAGAGCGAGTAGTTGCCGGAGAAGTCGAAGCCCGGCAGCAGCTCGGAGTTGAGCGAGTAGTTGAACGTCTCGGTCGACAGTCCCGACCACCAGTTCGTGTTGCCGGTCGAGCGCGCGTTGGAGGCCCGCTCGAAGTCGTAGGTGAACGACGACATGTTGATGCTCAGCAGGCGGACCTTCGTTCCCTCGCTGAGCGTATCCGTCTTCGACCCGACCTTCGCCTCGAAGTTCTGCGTCAGGCCGAGCGACACGGAGTTCTGCGCGAGGCTGCCGAGGTAGCCTTTGCGCGTGCGGCCGAACGCCGCGAGATACTCGTCGCTGACGGTCGCCGAGGGCGCGTAGCTCCAGCTCACCGTCGGCGTGAGCGCGTGGCGGATGCGCAGGAAGGGACCGAAACCCGGGAAGAAGCCGAACAGCGTCGGCGACGCGCTGAGTCCGAACGCGACGCGCTTCGACTGGCTCACGTACTTCCCGTTCGTCCGCTCCGACGCGACCCACAGCGGACCCGGGTCGACGTTCGCGAGGCTGACCGACGGCGTCAGGTTGAAGCGGTTGTGGCCGAGCGACGGCAGCGTGAACGTCGGCGTGTAGTCGACGTCGCTGTGGTAGTTCGCCGAGAAGACGCGTTGGGTGAGGAGCTCGCCCGTCTCGACGTCGTAGATGTTGAACTGCTGCGGAAAGTTGTTCCGCTGCTGATTCACACGAAACGAGTTGCCGAGCGTCCAGCCGAAGATCGTGATCGGCGTGTCGAAGCTCATCGTCACGTTCGCCGAGCTGCGGTCCTTCGACAGCACGCTGTCGCGGAGTCCGACCGTGTTCGTGCGGTAGATGTACTGGCCGATGCCCGGCTGATCCATCGTCAGCACGTCACTGCGCGAGAAGCTGAACGACGGCGTCCAGTTGAACCGCTCGTTGCCGATCGCCGTCGTCGACAGCGAGATCGTCGGCACCGACTGGTCGACCTGTTGGCGTCCCGGATACTGCTTGCGTGTCGCGCCGAGCGAGAGCGAGGCCGGGCCGATCTTCGACTGATAGCTCACCTGCGACTGGATCGTCGCCAGCGCCGCGTACGGATTGATGGTGTTCTGACGCTGGAGATTGGTGCTCGTGACGTAGTTGACGTTGCTGTTCAGGTGGTTGTTCCGCCCGAAGTCCTGCTGGTGCGTCCACGTCACGGCGGTGTTCTCGTTGCCGTCGCCCTGCTGCGTCTTCGCGAGCCCGACGCGTCCGCCCAGGAAGCGGTCGAGCCACTTGTAGTTCCAGTCGGCGTTGACGCGGAGCCAGCCCGGATCGGCGGCGGTGTTGCCTCCCGATCCGCTGCGCCAGTCGAGCCAGGTCGCGAAGTCGAAGTAGTTGCTCGCCGCCCAGTAGTAGCCCAGGTGCTCGATGCTGCGATGGTAGGTCGGACTGCTGCGCACGATGTCGTTGAGCCCGAACTGCGGCGGCAGGATGCCGCTGTGCCGCCCGGGACGCTGATCCGTGAACAGGAACGGCAGCCACGCGACGGGCACGTCCTTGACGTACATCGTCGTCGGACCGGTGACGATCGTGTTCCCGATGCGCTTCGCCGTGTTGTACCGGAAGGTGTAGTCCGGGATCGAGTCGTCGCAGCTCGTCATCGTGCCGCCGCGAATGTAGGCGATCGACTCGCGCGCGCTCGTGCTGTCGAGATCGACGCGCGCGGTGCGCACGGTCAGATACCAGACTTCCCCGTTGTTGACGGGCAGCGACGCGTTGTTGATGCGAAGCGAACGCTCGGAGATGTCGTATTCGACGCGCCCGGGATGCGTCGACCGGATCTCGGCCTGGCCGGTGCCGGCCGGGGGCGTGATCACGTAGCTGCCGCCCGACGTGACGTGCCGGGTCGCCTGGACGTAATAGATGCCGCTGTCGCTCACGACGCGCGTCGAGTCGCGCTCGACGACGGCCGGGCGCTTCGCGCCGGCGAGCAGGTCGAGCGACTTGCGGTCGTTGTTGAAGAACGCCGTGTCACCGAAGTAGCGCGTCGTCGAGTAGCCCGGCTTCTCGAGCAGGCGCCGGGTGATCGAGTCGGGCTCCGGGAACTTGAACTCGGTGCTGTCCTTCTTCGTCGTGTCCGGCCGCTGCTGCGCCGGGGTCGCCGGGCGCGCGCCGGGCAGGCGCGGAATGATCTGCGCGCCCACGGTGGCGGACAGGCCGGCGACCAGCAGCAGCGCTCCAACGAAACGACGCACGACTAGGCTCCCTGCTCCTGGGCCTGACGCGCCGCGAGACGCTTGTTCTTCCGGCGGTAGATCAGGACCGCGGCGAGAACGCTCAACTCGTACAACCCATATAGTGGAACCGCGAGCGCGATCGTCGTCCACACCACGTCACCCGGCGTCAGAAAGGCGCCGGCGAAGAGGATGAGGACGATGGCGTGACGCCGGTACTTGTTCAGGAACTGTGGCGTGACAATGCCGAGTGCGGCGAGGGCCGAGATCACGATGGGCAGCTCGAAGCTGACGCCGAACGTCAGCACCATCGCGAAGAGAAAATTGAAATACTCTTCCGCGGTGATGAGCGGCACCAGCGACGGGCCGGCGAACTGGAGCAGCCACGGTACCGCCAGCGGCATCACGACAAAGTAGGCCAAGGCGGCCCCGGCGATGAACAGCAGCACGCCGCTGAAGAGCACGGCGATGCCGATGCGCTTCTCGTGCACGTGCAGCGCCGGCGCGAGGAACGCCCAGATCTGGAAGATGATCACCGGCGACGCGACGACGATCCCGAAGGTCACCGCCGTGTCGAGGATGATCGTGAAGCCCTCGCTCGGGTGCGTGAACACGAGCCTGTGTTCCGGCAGCTGATCGAGGATCGGCTTGGCGAGCCAGCCGACGACGTCGAACTTCGTGCACAGCGCAAAGCCGATCGCGACGCCGACGAGCAGCGCCGCGAGAGCATAGATGATACGCCAGCGAAGCTCCTCGAGGTGATCGAGGAACGGCATCTCGCCGCTAGGGGTCCGTGGAATGGCCATTACGACCTTGCGTCTACTCCCGAGGGTTCAGCGTTTCCCTTGCGAGACTGGCCGCGTCGGACCCCGGATAATCGCGGATCACACGCTGCAAGATCGTTCGCGCTTCGCTCTTCTTTCCCGCGTCCCACAGTCCCTTGCCGATGCGATAGAGCGCGAGGCCCGCTTCGGCTTTCTTCGGATACCGGTCGGCGACGAGCCGGTATACCGAATCGGACGCGGCCGTGTTCCCTTCCGCCCGATACGTCTCGCCGACGCGCAGCAGGGCGCGCGGCGCGAGCTCGTAGTCGGGGTACGACGTCAGCAGCTGCTCGAGCGAGCGCCGTGCCGTGGCGAAGGCGCCCTGGTTGATCGACTCGTTCGCGCTGCTGTAGAGCGTCGCCGGGCCCGGGATGCCCGAGGTTGCGCCGCGCGACGTATCCGCCGGCGCGGCCGGCGACGGGGACGCGACCGCGCTCGCCCCCGACTCGCGCAACGCCTGGTTCTGCGTGCGCAGCTCCTGGAGATTGCGGGTCGTCTGTCCGAGCAGCGCCTGGATCTGCAGGATCTGCGAATTGATCGAATCGAAGTTGCCGTTCGCGTTGGCCTGGAAGGCCGCCAGACGCGACGACACGATGCGCAGCGAGTCGAGGGCCCGATCGACCCGGGCCCCGAGCTGCGCGATCTGCGCCTGACGAGCGGCATCGGCGCGAAGGATCGAGGAATCGCCCAGGACGAGCTGCGCGCGGGTGGCGCGCATCTCGGTCTGGAGCGTCTCGATGTCCCCCTTCGACGCCAGGCAGCCGGCGGCGAAGAGCATCGCGGCCGGCGCGACCGTCAGGAGGCGTCTCATGGGCGGCGGAGGTTCTGCGCGCCCGCGGTGATCTCGAACTCGGCGCGGCGGTTCTGGGCGAACGCGGCCTCGTCATTTCCCTGCGCGACCGGACGCTCTTCCCCGTAGCTGATCGTCTCGAGACGCGAATCGGCGATGCCGTGGTCGACGAGATAGCGCTTCACCGCGGCGGCGCGGCGCTGGCCGAGGGCGAGGTTGTACTCGTCCGAGCCGCGCTCGTCGGTGTGGCCGCCGATGCGGATCATCACGCCGGTGTTCGCCTGGAGGATCGGCACCTTGGCATCGAGGATCGCGCGGTCTTCGGCGCGGAGGTCGGACTGATCGTACTCGAAGTGCACGACGGCGGTGAGGGCGGCGCGCATGGCGCTCACGGCGTTGGCGGCGTCGCGGGCCGCGGCTTCGGCGGCGGCGATGCTGTCGGCGCGACGGCGGGCGGCGTCTTCAGCGGCGCGGCGCGCGGCCTCTTCCTGGGCGCGGCGGATGCTGTCGGCGTTCGGACCCGCCGGTGTCGCGGCGGGCGTCGGCGTGGGCTCCGGCTTCTTGCGGCAGGCGTCGAGCGCCGCCACGGAGAACAGCGCCAGCGTCAGTCCTGCGATCCGTCGAGCATTCGTCATGTCGAGAGTCTCTCGATGAAAGGTGGGAGGGTGGGAATGATATTTCTTTAATTAGTACTTACTCAACCCTGCATCGCTCACGGGAAGAGCAGCCGCGGCGACCATGCCGCGAGGCGTGAGCCCGCCGACTTCGTCAGCTGGCGGACCCGTCCCGTTTCGAGATCCATCACCCACAACTGCCGCACGCCGGTCCGCGTCGACGTGAACACGAGATGCCGGCCGTCCGGTGCCCACGACGGCTGCTCGTTCTCGCCTTCGCTCGTCCGCGCCTTCGGCGCGCTTCCCGACGGCAGGATCGTCCGAATCTGGAACCGGCCGTTCATGCGCTCCTGGTACGCGATCATGCGACCGTCCGGCGACCAGTCGGGATCCGACCGGTAGTTCTTCTCGCTGTCCTCGTAGTTCGTCAGCACTTCGGCGTTCGTGCCGTCGGCGTCCATAATATACAGTTCCGGGCGGCCGAGGGCGTTACCCACATAGACGATTCTACGTCCGTTCGGGCTGGGCGCGGGCAAAGAATTCTCGACGCCCCGACCGACGGTGAGCCGGCGCGCCGGGTCGTTGCCCAGCAGATTGAGCACGTACAGATCGGTGCCGCTGTCGCTGTTTGTCGGCTATCTATCAGGGGGCGGCGCGGGCG
>CBHWBX010000092.1:0-11555 GCA_966111935.1 uncultured Gemmatimonadaceae bacterium | reverse complement strand
GAGGATGTCCTGCTCGGTGACGCGGCGCGACGGACCGTCGCCGCCGCAGAGGATGTACGCCAGCTCGTGCGCGATGAACACTTCGTGGTCGGTGATCTGCCCGGCTTCCTTCATCGCCCACACGGCGTATTTCAGGTTGCCGATCGCATCGCGTCCCATCGCCGTGATCGTGCGCGGCAACGGCGCGACGTAGTCCGGCGCGAGATCGACGACCCGCGCGACGGCGTCCGAGATCAGCCGATCGCGGTTCATCGTGATGCGATCCGCTTCCTGGAGGAAGCCGAGCTTCCGCGCCTCGAGCGCGCTCGTGCTCGTCGTCGCCATCGCGATGAGCTGGAAAGCACGCTTCACCGCCTCGAACGGATCCGCCTCCGCGTACGGCTCGAGATCCTGAGTGAACCGGAACAGCATCTCTGTAGTACCCCCGCCGCCCGGAATCAGCCCGACACCGACCTCCACCAGACCCATGTACAGCTCGGCATGCGCCTGGATGCGATCGGAGTAGAGCGAGAACTCCGTTCCGCCGCCGAGCGTGAGCCCGAACGGCGCCGCGACGACGGGGAACGCCGAGTGCCGCAGACGCAGCGACGTATCCTGGAACGTCTTCACCGCGGCTTCGATCTGCCTCCAGTCGCCGGCCGCGACGAGCTTCAGCACCATCGGCAGATCCGCGCCGGCGCTGAACGTCCGCGGGTCCTCGTTGCCGATCACGAGACCGGCCAGCCCGTCGCGCTCCACACGGTCGAGCGCGTTGTGGAGCATCGAGACGACGCCCTGGCCGAGCGAGTTCATCTTGCTGTGGAACTCGAGCACCGCCACGCCGCTGCCGACGTCGATCACCGACGCGTCGCGCGACTTCTCGAGCACCTGGAAGTCGCGCAGCGCGATCTCGTCGGCGGCGCGCGGAATCGGCGCGTAGTTCCCGTCGAGCCCGAGCACCGACTTGCCGTCGCTCGAGTAGAAGCTTCCTTTCGCCCGCTCGAGCAGCTCCGGCACGTCGAGCCCGAGCTCCCGGAATCCGTTCCGCAGCCAGTCGAGGCCGAGCAGATCCATCTGCTTGAAGGGCCCGACCTCCCACGCGTACCCCCACTCCATCGCATGATCGACCGCCGGGATGTCGTAGGCGATCTTCGGCGTCGTCACGAGCACGTAGTGCGAGAATCTCAATAAATATTCTCTAACGAACGCACCCTCGCGGTCCGACCAGTCGCGAAACGCCGCGAAGCGCTCGGCGAGCGGCAGCTTCGCGAGGCGCGCGAGCTCCGGCGTCTCCGGCTTCACCTGCGGCTTGTACTCGCCGGTCGTCCAGTCGAGGGTATGGATCTCCTTGCCGAGGCGCTTGTAGAACCCGGCGCCGCTCTTCTCGCCGACGGTGCCCTTCTCGATCAGGCTCTGCACCCACTGCGAGAGCCCGAAGTCCTCGCCCGTCGTCTGCGCCAGCCCGCGCGTCACGTGCCCGATGACGTCGATCCCCGAGAGATCCGCCGTGCGATACGTCGCCGACTTCGATCGGCCGGTCAGCACGCCCGTCAGCACGTCGACCTCGTCGATCGACAGCCTGTGCTTCTCCGTCTGATTGATGACGAGCACCATCCCGTACACGCCGAGGCGGTTCGCCACGAACCCCGGTACGTCGCGCGCGACGACGATCCCCTTCCCGAGAATCCGATCGCTGAACCGCCGCGCCGCCTCGAGCGTCTGCGGCGCCGTGTCCGGCGTCGGGATGATCTCGAGGAGGTGGAGATACCGCGGCGGGTTGAAGAAGTGCATCCCGAGGAAGCGCTGCCGGAACGATTCGCTGCGCCCCTGGGTAAGCACCTTCATCGGGATGCCCGACGTGTTCGACGCGACGATCGTGTGCGCCGTCAGGAGCTGTTCGAGCTTCGCATACAGCGCCTGCTTCGGCTCGACCTGCTCGATGATCGCTTCGATCACGAGGTCACACTCGGCGAGCTTCCCTAGATCGTCGTCGAGATTCCCGACGGTGATCGCCGACGCACGGTCGACGTCCATGAACGATGCGGGCTTCGACTTCTTCATCCGCTCTACGCCCGCTTTCGCCGGAGCATTGCGATCCTTGTCCTTCCCCGCGACGTCGAGCAGTACCACGGGGATCCCGGCTGATGCGGCAAGCGCGGCGATCCCCGCGCCCATCGTTCCCGCGCCTACGATCCCCAGCTTCCGAATCGGCATTCCGTTCTCCGATGAACGCGCTCTTGTAAGGTATGCGGCCCCTGAAGCCGCCCCAGAAGCAATCACCCGGCCAGCAGTGGGCCCCGCCCTGCTGCGTGTCTCTCGGGAGTCGACGTAGATTGGATGGATGCCCCGGCTGGCGCCGTTGTTGCCCTGCGGGGGAGTGCGGGGACGCCGCTATGGATGAGCTCGCTCGCCGGCGGCCGCGAAGACTGATCTCAGAAGGTTTCTCAACCGCTACGTGAGGGTTCAGTGCAAGCTCGTACTTTGTGCACGGCGGTAGTCATCGCCGCGTCGGCCGCATGCGCGGCCCCCAAGCCACACACCTTCGGCGCCTACAACGACCTCGGGCCGAAAGTCAGCGCCGCGAGCGGCCAGCGCTCGCCGAGAACGATCACGGTGGGTCTCAATCGGCCGGCGAACGTCGCCGTGTTCCTCGTCGTTCCGGGCCGCGGCAGCCAGCTGCTCTTCCCCGCCGATTCGACCCAGAGCCCGCACCTGGAGTCCGGCTCACACACGGTCACGACGGCACTCGCGCGCACGAACGCCGATACCTCGCGCAACGCGCGGCGGCCGAATCAGCAGGAGCCGAACAACGGACGCCAGGGACGCAGCGCCAACGGGCGCGGCAACTTCGATCCGAGCAACGGTGCCGGCACGACCCGCGGCTACCTCCTCGTCTTCGCGACCCAGGACTCGCTGCCTTACACGACGCTCGAAAAATCGGCCGGGGACAGCTCCACCGCTTTCTACGTTGCCGACGCGCTCAAAACCGACACCAATCTCTTTCGCCAACAACCCACCGCGACCGGTCAGTGGGCGGCGTACGCCACGGAGTTCACGCCGTAGGACATGTCAGACGCGAGCATCCTGAGCTCAGCGAAGAATCCCTGACCTCCGTGTTTTTTTCAGTACCGCGTTGATAGTGCAGCAAACAGGCAGGGAGCGGCGCGAATCGAGGAGAAGTAAGTGCACGGAATAACCAAACGCACTAGCTCCCCGTAGTTCCGTGCAGGATGCCATTGCGGATCTTCACGGCCTTCGCCGACGCACCCGGGAGCTCGTCGACGACGATGTCGCCCGGCCCGAACTGCAGCTTCCCCTGGAGCGTGATCTCCTGTCCGCCGCGCCGCACCTTGATCGCCAGCGGAGCTCCCGGCGACGACGCGCCGTACTTCGCCCGCATCTTCGCGCCGAACATCTGATCCTCGACCGGAATGTCGCCGACGCTGATCAGGTAGTCGCCCGGCCGCACCCCCGCCTGCGCCGCCGATGAACCGTCATTCACGTTCGCGACGACGATGCCGTTCGGATCCATCTGCGTCATCACGCCCAGCCGCGGCACCTGCTGCTGTCGTGCGCGCAGGCCGGCCATCGGCAGGATGCTGTCCCACGGAAACGCCTCGCGTCCATCGATGTACCGCGTGTTGAACGCCGCAAACGACTTGCCGTTCGCCGCCGCGCTCACCGCGCTCCACCACTCCGCCGACGTGAAGCCCTTCCCCTTCTTGTACGTCGACTGGTACAGGCCGCGCATCACATCATCGAGCGACTTCTTGTTGTCGCTCGCGTCGCGAATGACGATGTCGAGCATGAAGCCGGCGAGCGAGCCCTTGGGATAGTACAGATACCCCGTCCCGTCGATCGGATGCACCCACGTGCTCAGCGACGCATCCTCGAGCGACACCGGCGGCGCGTTGTTCACCTCGTTCATCTTCTCGGCGGTCAACGCATAGAATCCCGGCGCTTCGACGACGCCGCCGCGCACCTCGGCGAGATCGGCGTAGTAGTCGGTGATCCCCTCGGACACCCAGAGCCACGGGGTCGGCTGCGCATGTGAATACTGGTATGGCCACATCTCCGACGGACGCAGCCGCTTCACGTTCCACGAGTGGAAGATCTCGTGCGCATAGAGCGACGGCTGGAACTCGCTCCCGACGTACGACGGCGACAGCACGTCGACATGCGAGCTCGCGTGCTCCAACCCGCTCGCGCCGCCGAACGTCGAATCGACGATCTGCATCACGGTGTAGTTCGCCCACGGCGCTTCGCCGAACACCGCGACCTCCGGCGGGATCACCTTGCGCAGCTGCTCCCACGCCGTGTTGCGCACCTGCCCGACGATCGTGCCCGCCGGATACGTCGCCAGGCGCACCCACTTGTTCGAGATCTGCGAGCTGTCGAGATCGAACCGCCCGATGAAGAACGGCATGTCCACCAGCTCGTGATAGTTCGTCGCCGAGTACGTCCGCGCTCTCGAGCTCGACGTGAGACCGGTCGCGACCTTCCAGTCCGACTCGGTGTGCACGCTCACCAGCGCCGGAAACTCCGCCGGCTGTCCCTCGGGATAGAGGAACAGGTTCGTCCCGTTGAACAGCAGGAAATCCGGCTTCGCCCACGACATCGCATTGTCGAGCGTGTCGGCGGCGTACTCGAACGAAACCTTCACGCTCTTCGCGCCGCCCGGCCGCACGCGCCACGTGTCGAAGTCGAGCTTGTCCCAGCTGAGCGGCTTGCCGTCGGCGGTCGCCTCGAAGCCCGTCAGCCAGTGCGCGAAGTTGCTGATCTCGTACGCGCCCGGCGTCCATGCCGGCAGCGACAGCACCACGGGAGCCGACGACGTCGTCGTGAACGTCATCGCTACTTCGACCGCCCGCGACTGCGCGTTCGCGCGCATGAACGTCACGTCGTACCGGATGTCGCGAATCGGCGCCGACGTGGTATCGCCACGCGTGCCCTGCGCACCGGCGGAAGACGCCGCGAGCGCCGCGGCGATGGAACCGACAAATAGAAGTTGTTTCATGTTCGATGAAGAGGTCAGGCTGCGCGGGCGCGCCGCAGCATCCACCCGTACAACCACACGATGGCGCCGACGAAGCCGAGCAGGCCGAGCCATGGCGCGAGCACGAAGTCTTCCGGAACGATTCCGATCGGCGCGTCCTTCGAGAACGCGACGATCAACCCCGCATTGATCACGCCCCACAGACTCTCGCCGACGATCAGCCCGGACGCGACGAGCGTGCCCAGACGCTCGGCCCGCTCGGGATTGGCGGTCTTTCGCGCCTTGCCGTCGTACCAGTGCGACAGCACCGCGCCGATCACGACGGCGAACGTCGCCGACATCGGCAGATAGATCCCGATGCCTACCGCGAGTGGCGGAATGCGCAGCTTCCCCGCCGCGCCGAGCGCGGCATCGAGAATGATCAACCCGACGCCGACCACCGCGCCGATGCCGATCATCTTCCATTCGAGGCTGCCGCCGATCACGCCCTGCGCGAGCGCCGAGATCAGCGTCGCCTGCGGCGCCGGCAGCGGATTCGGCGCGACCACGCCGACGTTTGCCGCACCCGCGAAGCCGTACGCCTTTGCCAGCAGGTTCAACACCCACGGGATCACCGCGGCGCCCGCCGCGACGCCGACGATCAGGGCGATCTGCTGCCGCATCGGCGACGCGCCGACGAGCTGGCCGGTCTTGAGATCCTGCAGATTGTCGTTCGAGATCGTCGCGCAGGCGAACACGATCGCCGTGATGAACAGCGCGAACGCCACCAGCGGCAGCCGCGTCTCGGGCGTCGGCGGCACGATCGCCACGAGCGTCGACGCACACACGACGATCGACAGGATGCCGACGCCGGAGATCGGACTGTTCGACGCGCCGATCAGCCCCGCCATGTAGCCGCACACCCCGGCGATGATGAAGCCGATCAGCAGCACGAACGGCACGGCCATCAGCGTCAGCGTCACCGCGTTCCCCGACAGCACGGTCGCCTTGGCAAATGTATACGCGAGCCACGCCGTGATCAGCAGGCACACCACGGTGAGCGCGTAGATCCACGAGGGAGCGAGGTCCCGATCGCTGTCGTCCCCTTCCCCCGCCGCGCGGGATGCGCGCAACGTGCTCACCAGCCCGCCGACCACCGGCTTCGCCAGCTTGCCGAGCGTATAGATCGCCGCGACCGCGATCGCGCCGGCGCCGATGAATCGCACTTCCGTTCGCCAGATCCCCGACGTGTGCGCGGCCATTGTCATGCCGGGCGCATACGGCTCGATCGCCGTGAGGATCGGCACCGAGATCGCCCACGCGATCAGCAGCCCGACGAGCATCGCCATGCCGACCGACAATCCCACGAGATGTCCCGCGCCGAGCAGGGCCAGCGACCACGCGACGTTGTATCCGCTCGACGCCACCGCGCCGATGTGGAAGTAGCCGGCCACCTCGGCCGCCGCGACGCGCGTCGCCGCGATGATCGCCAGCCCGGCCGACGCGATCGAGCCGAGAATCACCGCGACGAGCCCTTCGCGCGCTTCGCCGGTTTCGTCCTTCGTCTCGCCGCGCGTGCCCGAGCCGACACGCAACACTTCCGCGGCGGCCACGCCTTCGGGATATGGCAGGTCCGACGTCGTCACGAGCGCACGGCGTAAGGGAATCGTGAACAGCACGCCGAGCACACCGCCGCTCAGACAGATGAGGAACGATTGCCAGAACGGGAACCCCTGCCACCATCCGATGATTACCAGTCCGGGCAGGACGAAGATGATCGCCGACAGCGTTCCGGCCGCCGACGCCACCGTCTGGACGATGTTGTTCTCGAGGATCGACGAATCCTTGACCGCGCTCAGGATCGCCATCGAGATCACCGCCGCCGGAATCGACGAGGCGAAGGTCAGGCCGACCTTCAGTCCCAGATAGATGTTCGCCGCCGTGAAGACGGTTGTGATCAACGCGCCGAGGATCAGGCCGCGGATCGTGAGCTCTTTGGGTCGCATGCGCCCAATCTTACAACGGATGGGCGAGCGGACACGAGAGCGGCGACGATCGCGGATGTAAGCGTGCGGACTGGGACGAAGCGTTTCGCGTACGCCGCGAGTCGCATTGCCGCCGCATCGCGCCGGGCTGTATATCAGTCGGAAGCTGGACCCACGGAAAGGAGTCCGCATGTCGACCGCCCGTCGTCTCGTCCTCGCCGTCGCGTCGCTGCTCGTCGCGGCACCGCACTCGGCGCTCCACGCCCAGTCCCGCGCGCAGGTCCGCACCGGGACGATCGCCGGCATCGTCAAGGACAGCAGCGGCCAGCCCATTCCGATGGTCGAGGTCACGGCGATCAAGCCCGGACGCACCACGCGCTCCGACAGTGCCGGACATTTCGTGATCGGCGCCCTGCCGTCGGCGAACACCGACTTCAGCTTCCGGCGGCTCGCCTACGCGCCGGTGATTCTGATGATCGCCGTGCCTCCCTCCGACACCGCGGAGGTCGAAGTCGTCCTCGGCGTCGTCGCGCAGCAGCTCACCGCGGTGCTCGTGTCGGAGCATCCGGAGCAGCTCCGCCGACTCGTCGCCTTCGAGACGCGACGCGCGCACGGCGTCGGACACTTCATCACCCGCGACCAGATCGAGGAGCGCCGGCCGCTGCGACTCAGCGACATGATGCGCACGATCCCCGGCACGATGGTCGCCGCGGGAGAGAATGGCCGCACGATCCTGCGCTTCACCCGGGGCACGAGCATGCGCTGTCCGCCGCAGTATTTCCTCGACGGCGTGATGGCCACCGGCTTCTCGATCGACGACATCTCACCGGTCGACGTCGAAGGCGTCGAGGTCTACGCCGGATCCGTCGGGCTGCCGCCGGAGTTCAATCGTCTCTACGGCACCTCGATCTGCGGCACGGTGATCATCTGGTCGCGCATTCCGGGGAACAAGCCGCCGAAACCTTGAGCGGCCCGTCGGCGCGGAGTAGGGTTCGTCATGCATCTCCCCTCCCTCTCCTCCGCACTCCGCGCCGCCGCCGTCACGACGCTCGCGCCGACGCTCCTCGCCGCGCAAAGCGCGACGCCGCGCGCGACGCCGCCGGCCGCTGACCTCATCGTCACGAACGCGCGCATCTACACCGTCGACGACGCGCATCCGTTCGTGAGCGCGATGGCCGTGCGCGACGGCCGCGTCCAGTTCGTCGGATCGATGCGCGAAGCGATGCTCCTGCGCGGTCCGTCGACGCGCGTCCTCGACGCCGCCGGCCGCACTGTCATCCCCGGCATGACCGACGCCCACGCCCACCTCTTCGGGCTCGGCGAGTTCCTCCACGACATCGATCTCACCGACACGCGCTCGTACGACCAGATCGTCGCGCGCGTCGCCGAGAAGGTGAAGGACGCCCCGTCCGGCCGATGGATCAAGGGACGCGGCTGGGATCAGAACAAGTGGGGCGATACGCGCTTTCCGACGCACGAAGCGCTGTCGCGCATCTCACCGAACAATCCGGTCGTGCTCGAGCGCGTCGACGGCCACGCGATTCTCGTCAACGCCGCGGCGATGAAGCTCGCCGGTGTCACGGCCGCGACGAAGGATCCGGCCGGCGGCCGTATCGAGCGCGGCGCGAACGGCGAGCCCACGGGCGTGTTCGTCGACAATGCGATGGAGCTCGTGAATCGCGTCGTCCCGCCCCTCTCGCACGACGAAGCGCGCACCGCCGCCCTCGCGGCGATCGCCGAATCAAACAAGTACGGGCTCACCGGGCTGCACGACCCCGGCGAACCGAAGGTCGTCCTCGATCTGTTCGAGGAGCTCGCGAAGGCCGGCCAGTTCAACCTCCGCGTCTACGCGATGATCTCCGACGACAGCGCGGCGCTCGAGCACTACTTCAAGCGCGGTCCGCAGAGCGCGCTGTACGACGATCATCTCTGGATCCGGTCGATCAAGCTCTACGCCGACGGCGCGCTCGGCTCGCGCGGCGCGGCGCTCCTCGATCCGTACACCGACGATCCGAAGAACGTCGGCCTCCTCAAGTCGACGCAGGCGCACCTCACCGACGTCTCGACGCGCGCCCTCCGCAACGGCTTCCAGGTCGCGACGCATGCGATCGGGGATCGCGGCAATCGCATCGCCCTCGACGCATATCAGACGGCGCTCACCACCGTGCCGACCCTCGACCATCGCTTCCGCATCGAGCACGTCCAGGTCCTCGACCATGCCGACGTGCCGCGCTTCGCGCAGCTCGGCGTGATCCCGTCGATGCAGGCCGTGCATCAGACGAGCGACATGTACTGGGCCCCGACGCGACTCGGCTATGCCCGCACGCTCGGCGCGTACGCGTGGCGCTCGCTCCTCAACACCGGCGTCATCATTCCCAACGGAAGCGACTTCCCGGTCGAGCGCGTCAATCCGTTGTACTCGTTCCACGCCGCGCTGTCGCGGCAGGACGACAACTCCTGGCCCCCGGGCGGCTGGTTCCCGGAGCAGATGATGACGCGCGATGAGGCACTGAAGGCGATGACCATCTGGCCGGCCTTCGCCGCCTTCCAGGAAAAGGAGCTTGGATCGCTCACTCCGGGCAAATTGGCCGATTTTGTGATCCTCGATCGTGACATCATGACGGTGCCGCCGGCAGACATCCTCGGCACTTCCGTGATCGCCACGTATATTGCAGGGAAGGCGGTGTTCGAGCGCAGTCGCTGAACACCCCCGCTCTTTATCTCAGGTGGTACCATGGTTCCCCCGCAGCTCACGGATGTCGCACCTGACGGCATTGTCCTCGGCCGATATCCGTGGCTCACGCCGGAGCGGCTGACCCGCGTACGGGCCATCCTCCTGGCGGTGTCGCTGTTCTTCGGGCTCGCCGTGTACGTCTTCCACACGGTGAGCGCCGCGCGTAACGCACAGCCGGTGTTCATCACCAAGCTGCGGGGCGTCGGAGTCCTCACGTGGGTGTACGCCCTCGTTCAGATGATCGACCTGCGCTTCTACAACAGCCGTTGGGCACAGCGCCGCCGCGCCTCGACCGGCATTCCCGACAGTCTGCACGGTTGGCTCCTGGGCCAGATGCTCGCCTGGTTCGGGATCCTCTACTACGGCCTGACCGAAGATCTCCGCTGGTACGTCGCCGGCGTCGTGATCCTCGCCCTCAGCTTCCTCGCCTTTCCAATTCGCCGGCGGCGCTGACCTCTCGAACGTCCGACGGTGTGTCCCAGGTTCGGTTGGATGTCTGTGAAATGAAAGATGATTCTGGGATTGGACCCTGATCCCGGGATGAACGGCGAGCGGCGAGACTCTTCAGTCGAGTTTCGCCGTTCTTGTTTCCCTGGATCAAGGTTAATCCCAGGATCGATGTTCCAAGCCTTCCATCCGCTCCATATCAGAACTAGCATTGCGCAACACGTTTGTTTCGTGACCTCCAGAGAGAGACCATGCTGAGCCCGTCTTCGCTCGCGTTCTTGAAGCGTTTGCTGGACACTCCGGCGCCGTCCGGATACGAGGGACCCGCAGCTCGCGTTTGGCGTGAGGAAGCCGCCACCTTCGCCGATCGCGTCACCACCGACGTCGCCGGCAACAGCATGGCCGAGATCAATCCCGGCGGCTCGCCGACGATCATGCTCGATGGCCACATCGATGAGATCGGCCTCATCGTCCAGTACATCGACGACGAGGGCTACGTCTACATCTCGCCGATCGGCGGTTGGGACCCCCAGGTGCTCGTCGGCCAGCGCATTCGCTTCATCGGCCGCGGCGGCGACGTCCTCGGTGTGATCGGCAAGAAGCCGATCCATCTCATGAAGCCGAGTGATCGCGACAATGCTTCGAAGATGACGGATCTGTGGGTCGACATCGGCGCGTCGAACCGCGCCGAAGCCGAGGGCCGCCTGAGCATCGGCGACCCGGGCGTGATCGACTCGAGGACGATCGACTTTCCGAACAACCGCATCGTCTCGCGCTCGATCGACGACCGCATCGGCGCCTTCGTCGTGCTCGAGGCGCTGCGCCGCTACGCGCAGAACCCGGGCGCGGCGCGCGTCGTCGCCGCGGCGACGACGCAGGAAGAGATCGCGTGGCATGGCGGCGGCGCGCTCGTCTGCACGAACTGCATCAACCCGCAGATGTCGATCGTCGTCGACGTGACGTTCGCGACCGATCATCCGAACATGGAAAAGAAGGAGATCGGCGATCATCGGATCGGCGGCGGCCCGGTGCTCAGTCGCGGTGCCGTTCTCTCGCCGGTGGTATTCGATCTCCTGCGCGGCACCGCCGACCGCCACGGCATCAAGTACTCGCTCCACGCCGTCGGCCGCGACACCTCGACGAACGCCGACGCGATCCACATCTCCCGCGAAGGCGTCGCCACGGGCCTCGTCTCGATCCCGAATCGCTACATGCATTCGCCGAACGAGCTCGTGAGCCTCGACGACGTCGATCGCACCGCCACCCTCCTCGCCGAAGTCTGTCGCGAAGTCACGACGAAGACCGACTTCACGGCACGATGAGCAACGCGCGTCATCCTGAGCGCGAAGCGCGAACGACCCCTGTGCGCCGAGGAGCAGCTCTCCGCCGCACCAAGGGGTGCGGCGCGGCGCGCCGGATGTCACGTGGAGGGGGG
>CBHWBX010000091.1:0-11564 GCA_966111935.1 uncultured Gemmatimonadaceae bacterium | reverse complement strand
CATCGTGGTCACGTTAATGATCGTGCCGCCACCGCGCGCGACCATCCGCGGCGCACCGCGCCGCCCCTCCGCCAGCGGCGAAGCCACTGGCCCACCCCGCGCGCAGCGCGACGACGTTACTGCGCCGCTTCCCCCTCGAGATACGTATACCCTTCCAGCCCCGCGATGTAGTCCGCGATGAACGTGTTCGCTTCCTGCCGGTTGATGTGCTTCGCGGCCGTCACCTTGCGCCGGAACGTCTGGAGCAGGTCGGAGGCGCGGAACTGGACGTAGTTGAGGACTTCCGTGACCGTATCGCCGTGCACGAGATCCGTGACCTCGTACGCGCCGTTGGGGGCCAGGCGAATGTGCACGGCGTTCGTGTCGCCAAACAGGTTGTGCAGGTCGCCGAGGATCTCCTGATACGCGCCGGTAAGGAACACGCCGAGCATGTACGGCTCGCCGTCGCGGAACTCGTGGAGCTCGAGGCTCGGGTTGCCTTCCTTCTCGCCGACGAAACGGTCGATCTTTCCGTCGGAATCGCAGGTCACGTCCTGGATCGAGCCGCGGCGCGTCGGTTCTTCGTCGAGGCGGTGGATCGGCATGATCGGGAACAGCTGATCGATCGCCCAGCTGTCCGGCAGCGACTGGAAGAGCGAGAAGTTGCAGAAGTAGCGGTCGACGAGCGTCGCGTCGAGGTCGGCGACGATGTCCTCGAAGTCGTCGCGATGGCGCTGCACGAACTTCGCGAGCGCGTTCACCGTCGCGAAGTAGATCTGCTCGGCCAGCGCACGATCGCGGAGCGTGAACACGCCGCTGTTGAACATCTCCTGCGCGCGCTCCTTGTCGAACGTGAGATCGTGAAAGATCTCACGGATGCGGCGCTTCGCGACGTTCTTGCGCGTGACGTCGCGATAGTCCGCCATCATCTCGTGCAGCAGCGCATGATCCTCGTCCGTCAGGTCGGGGAGCGGACGCTCGCCCTGCGATTCGACGTCGATGACCTTGATCAGGAGCAGGGCGTGGTGCGCGGTGAGCGCGCGTCCCGACTCGCTGATGATGTGCGGCATCGGCAGCTCGTGCTCGCGGCACGCTTCGCCGAGGGTGTAGATGACGTCGTTCGCGTATTCCTGGAGCGAATAGTTCACGCTCGCGTCGGACGTCGAGTTCGACCCGTCATAGTCAACGCCGAGGCCGCCGCCGACGTCCACGTGCGTGATGTCGAGCCCCATCTGCCGCAGCTCGACGTAGAACCGCGTCAGCTCGGTCAGCCCGAGCTTGATGAAGCGGATGTCGGTGATCTGCGAGCCGAGATGGAAGTGGATCAGCTTCACGATGTCGAGCCGGCCGGCGTCGCGCAGCTTGTCGATCGCCTGCATGAGCTGCGCGGGGTTGAGCCCGAACTTCGACTTCTCGCCGCCGCTCTCCTTCCAGCGGCCGAAGCCGCGCGACGCGAGCTTGATGCGGATCCCCGCCGTCGGCGTCACGCCCAGCTCGTCGGCGACCTTGAGCAGGACGTCGATCTCGCTCAGCTGCTCGATGACGATGTAGACCTGATGGCCGAGCTTCTGGCCCATCAGGGCGAGGCGCATGAACTCCTCGTCCTTGTAGCCGTTGCAGACGATCAGGTGGTCGGTGTGCTCGGTCAGCCCGAGCAGCGCCTGCAGCTCCGGCTTGCTTCCGCACTCGAGGCCGACGCCGTGCTTCTTCCCGAACTCGACGATCTCCTCGACGACATGCCGCTGCTGATTGACCTTGATCGGATACACCGTCGTGTAGCCGCCGGCGTAGTCGTATTCCTGGCGGGCGATGTCGAATCGCGACGACAACGCCTCGATGCGCGCGCGCAGGATATCCGAGAAGCGCAGCAGCACCGGCAGCGCCATCCCCTGCTCCTCGAGATCGTTCGTGACCTCGTACAGGTCGATCGCGTGCTCCGGCCGCTCCTTGTCGGGGCGGACGACGACGTGTCCTTTTTCGTTGATGTCGAAGAAGCCGGCACCCCAGCCTTCGACGTTGTACAGCGCGCGTGCCGAATCGATCGTCCAGGTGGGAGCCGTCTCACCCGCGACGTTGTCGGCGATCCGAGTAGCCATCCGGAAAAAATAGTGGAACGGGCGGCGCTGCGCAGAGCCGACGGCTTTGCCGTCGGCGGAAGGGCGGCGCGACGCCAATCCGCTCCTACGGATACAACTGCGTCACCGCCCACTCCCCGCCCTCGCGGGTGTAGACGTGACGCACGTGCAAACGGCTCGGCATGTTCTGCCAGAACTCGATCCGCTCGGGGACGATCCGGAAGCCGGACCAGTGCGGCGGACGCGGGACGGGACCGCCCTCGTACCGCTTCGTCACGTCGGCGATCCGTGCGTCGAGGTCGCCCGGATGCTCCATCGGCCGACTCTGCTGCGACGCCCATGCGCCGAGCTGGCTGCCGCGGGCGCGCGACGCGAAGTAGGCGTCGGCGTCCGTCGCGCTCACCTTCTCGACCGCGCCCTCGACCCGGACCTGGATCTCGAGGGGCTGCCAGTGAAAGCACATCGCCGCGCGCGGGGTTGCCAGCAGCTCGCGTCCCTTGCGGCTCTCGTAGTTCGTGTAGAAGACGAAGCCGCGCTCGTCCACGTGCTTGAGCAGGACGATCCGCACACTCGGGTATCCGCGTTCGTCGACCGTGCCGAGCGCGAACGCCGTCGGCTCGGGAAGCCGGTCGCGGGGAATCGCAATCGCCTGCTGCAGCAATCCTTCGAAATGGCGAAACGGATCGCCGCTCGAGAAGTCAGTCATCTTAGCGGTCGCCGTCGAGCATCGAGCCGAGGACGCCGCCGATCAATCCCGCCGCACCGACGCGCGAGTCCATCCGGCCACCGTGCTCGTGGTGCGGCGCCGCGGCGAGAATGCGGTCGGCGAGACGCGAGAACGGCATCGTCTGCAACAGGACGCGCCCCGGCCCGCGTAGGCGCGCGAAGAACAGCCCTTCGCCGCCGAACAGCGCGGTGCGAACGCCGGGCACCATCTCGATGTCGTAATCGACGCTCGCTTCCATTGCCGCCAGACAGCCGGTGTCGACGCGCAGCGTCTCGCCCGCGGCGAGGCGCACCTCGTGGAGCGCACCGGAGACGTGGAGGAACGCCATCCCGTCGCCGTCGATGCGCTGGAGGATGAACCCCTCGCCGCCGAAGAAGCCCGCGCCGATCCGCTTCGTGAAGGCGATCGAGACGTTCGCGCCACGCGCCGCGCACAGGAACGCGTCCTTCTGGGCGATCATCGTTCCGCCCCACTCGCGCAGATCGATCGGACGGATCTTCCCCGGGAAGTGCGACGAGAACGCGACGTCCTGCCGACGGTTCGCCGCGTTCGCGAACGTCGTCACGAAGAACGTGTTCCCCGACAGCGCGCGCTTCGCGCCCGCGAACAGCTTCCCCATCAACCCGCCGCCCTGCCCGTTCGGATCGAGCGTCGTGTTCATGACGATGCCGTCTTCCATGTACATCATCGCGCCCGCTTCGGCGATGACCATCTCGCCCGGGTCGAGGGTGATGATGACGGCTTGCAGGTCGTCGCCGATCAGGCGGAAATCAATTTCGTCTGCCAATTGAGGGTCCGGACTGGGTGTGGGGGAAGGATGGTGCGTGACCGTGATCTGCTCAAGCCTCGGCGCGAACTGCCGAGGGGCTTGGGGTTGGGGTGAGGGGTTAGGAGAACAACGAAAAAGAGGGCGGCATGGTGTCAAAGACACCATGCCGCCCGCCTTCCGAATTCCTACCCTAACCCCTCGGCCATAACCCCTAGGCCCAAGAGTCTCAGCCTATCGTTTCTCAGGCGTTACGCGCGACCCAGCCTGGACCGGCGCCGAAAGCTGATCCTTCCCCTTCGCCACATAGGGGATTCCGTGCACCATCCAGTCCGGCGCGGGCGCCCCCATCAGCTTGTTGTCGAAGAACTGCTGCATGCGCATCGCGATGTCCTTCTGGTTCGCGCGGCTGGCCGGGTTGTGCACGTCGTTGTTGTAATCGATGAAGTACACTTCCTTGCCCAAACGGCGCATGCCGACGAAGAACTCGATGCCCTGGTACCAGGGTACCGCGTCGTCGGCGTCGTTGTTCATGATGAACAGCGGCGTCGTGATGTTCCGCAGGTGGAAGAGCGGCGAGTTCTCGAGGTAGAGCTCCGGCGCGTCGAAGACCGGCTTGCCGATGCGGCTCTGACCCGACTCGTACTGCCCCGCGCGTGAGATGCCCGTGCCCCAGCGGATGCCGCCGTAGGCGCTCGTCATGTTCGCTACCGGCGCACCCGCCATCGCCGCGGCGAACATCGGCGTCTTGGTGATGACGTATGCCGTCTGGTAGCCGCCCCACGACTGGCCCTGAAGGCCGAGGTGCTTCTCGTCGATGCCGCCCTTGGCGATGATCGCCTTCACACCCGGCACGATCGAGTTGTACGCGCTCATGCCCGGGTGACCCGTCTTGTAGACGATGTCCGGCTCGAACACGACGTACCCGTTCGACACGTAGTGCGTCGGGTTGATCACGTTGCGGCCGTTCGGCGCCACGTAGTTGTACAGGCCGTTCGAGAGGATCTCATAGTAGTACGAGATCATCGGGTACTTCTTCTTCCCGTCGAAGCCTTCCGGCTTGTACAGGATGCCCTTGAGCTGCTTGCCGTCGGCGCTCGTCCAGTGCACGAGCTCCGCGGTGCCCCACTTGTAGTCCTTCTGCTGCGGATTCGCGTCCGAGATCTGCGTGAGGTTCGTGAGCGACGAGCCGACCCAAAGGTTCGGGAACTGGGTGAAGGTGCTCTTCGTCGTCATGTAGACGTCGGCGTTCGCGGCCTTGATCACGTTGCCGTACGCGAGGTCCGACATCACGACCTTTTCCGGCGCCTTCTTCACGCCGAGCTGGTCGCGGTAGAAGCCGCTCGCCATCGTCTCGACGTTGACCGCCTTGAGGTCGAGCGACGCGTTCGGATCGAGCACGCCGCGATCATCGCCGCCGGCGGCGCCACCACGGCCACCGCGGCCGCCGCGACCGCCACCGTTCGCCTCGGCGAGGCGGAACTGGATGTTGCTCTTTCGACCGACCGAATCCGTGACGACCACCGGCGCCTTCGCGCCCGTCGGATCGAACTGCCAGATGTCGTAGCGATCATAGAGCAGCACCGACGCGTCGCCCTTCGTCCAGCCCGCGAGCCCCCACGCCGGCGGCTCCGCCGGATGGTCGTCGGTCTCCTGGTCGAAGTGCACCTTCATCGTGCCGTTCAGGTTCACCGTCTTCGCGGTCGCCGTGTTGTAGGCATACCAGTGCTTCTTGTTGTAGTAGACGACGTACTTCGCGTCCGGCGAGAGCGTCGCCTGGCCGTTGATCTTCTCGGCGATGATCTTGCGCGCGTTCGTCGCCGGGTCGATCACGTAGACATCCGAACCGCCGTCGCCCCACATCTGTTCGATCATGTAGCGCTCGCGCGAGTTCGAGATCGCGAGACGGCCGTCGTCCGAGATGCTCACCTGCGGGGTCGAATCGTTCGCCAGCTGGACGAGCTTCTTCGACGCCGGGTAGTAGATCGCCGCGTAGGTGATGTTCCGGTCGCGCTGCGCCTGAAGGCGCTGCGTCGGCTGGAGGACCTTGTCCTTGTAGTGCCAGAGGTCGAACACCGACTTCCCGACGAGCGAATCGGCCGGGACCGAATCGATCGGCGGCGCGCCGATGTTGAAGGTGATCGCCGAGCCGTTGCGCGTGAACGCGAGCGTGCCGGCGTCGGCGATGTGCAGCCCGGCCGGGACCTGCGTCGGCGCGACGAGGAGCTGCGCCTGGCCGCCGCTCACCGGGGCCTGGTAGATCGAGTAGCGCGGCGATGGACGACCGAACTCATCGCGGTCGGAAACGAACAGCAGGTTCTGCTGGCCGCGATTGAACACGACGTTCTTGTAGTCGCCGTGGCCGGCGAGGAGGGTCGACGTCTGACCGCTCGTCATGTTCCGGACGTACGCACCGTCCTTGGCCGAATCGCGCGACACGACCGTGTAGGCGAGGACCTTGGCGCTGTCGTCGAACGCGAACGCGAGGACGTCGTCCAGGCGCTCTTCGGCGCCGGTCGACAGGTTGCGAAGGACGAGCGACGAGCCGAACTGACGGCGCGCGCCGGCCGCACCACCACGACCACCGCGACCGCCACGACCGGCGGCAGCCGCCGGAGCCGCAGCCGCACCGGCGGCGCTGTCCGCTTCGGCGTTGTAGGCGAGCCAGGTTCCGTTGTCCTTGGCAACGCGGGCGTTCCGGGCGCCGGGGATCATCGTAACCTTGCCGTCGGCCAGGTTGACGATCGCGAGCGACTGCCGGTTCGCGGCCGCGCCGGCGTTCCGACCCATCTTCTCGACCTCGGCCTGCGACGGCTGGGTGCTGACGATGACGTAGCGGCTGTCGGCGGAGATCAGCGCGGGAGTCGCCGTCGGACCGGCGGCGCCACCTTCTTCGCTGCCACCGGCGGGGGGACGGAGCCCGCCCGGGACATTATTAGGGCGCCCAAGGTAGCCACGGGGAACGTGGTACTCGGTGTTGCCGGTGGTCGACCGGATGACGAGCTCGCCGTCACCGACCTGAGGGATCAGAGTGTAAACGGCCCACTTGCCGTCGTTCGAGAGCGCGGGGGAGCTGATGGACTTCCACTTGTCCCAGTCGGCCTGGGTGAGCGCTTTCTTCTGCGCCACCGCGACCGAGGGCAGTGCGATCACGACCGTCAGCGGAAAAGCGAGCCGGTTCATTCGCATGGACATCGGATTGGTTGAAGGCGGAATGCGGCTCAGGTCCGGGAGCGGCACCTGAAAAACCGTATGTAGAGTTACGGAGGGTAGCAGGCGGGCGTTGCGGAGACGGGCCGACCGGACATTTTATGGTGACGTCGGCGGTGGCGTTTTTGGCAGCGAGAGGCCGACTGCAAATATGGCAGAATGTGTAAGTTTATGTAAAACAAAGTTGTATATCTTAAGAAATTACGTCATTTATCACTAAACGACCGCCCGATGCTCATTGAACGGCTGTACGACGACATGCTCGCTCAGGCCACCTATCTCGTCGGCTGCGAGGAGACCAGGACCGCGATCGTCGTCGATCCGGGGCGCCACATCGACCGGTACATCGACGCCGCCAGGCGCGCGCGGATGCGAATCGCGTTCGTCACCGAGACGCACATCCACGCCGATTTCGTGTCCGGCGCGCGCGAGCTGGCGCGCGAAACCGGCGCCTCCCTGCTCCTTTCGGCCGAAGGGGGCGACGACTGGCAGTACCGATTTGCCGCCGACTCGGGAGCTCGTTTGCTCCATCATGGGGACCAAATCGACGTCGGAACGGTGCGCATCCAGGTGCTCCACACCCCCGGACATACCCCCGAGCATCTGTCCTTTCTGCTCACCGATACGGCCACCTCGGACCGTCCGGTCGGACTGTTGACCGGCGATTTCATCTTCGTCGGCGACGTCGGCCGACCGGACCTGCTCGAGCGTGCGGCGAATGAACGGGGGACCATGGATGCCCTCGCCCGCAGACTTTTCAGGTCGATCAAGGCCACGGCGTCCCTTCCCGACTACCTCCAGATCTGGCCCGGCCACGGCGCCGGATCGGCCTGCGGCAAGTCGCTGGGCGCGATGCCGTCGAGCACATTGGGATACGAACGATTGGTGAACTGGGCCTTCCAGATCGACGACGAGGAGGCGTTCGTGCGCGAGGTGACGGCCGGCCAGCCGGAGCCTCCGCGGTACTTCGCGCGGATGAAAGTGATCAACCGGGCCGGTCCCGAACGCCTGCCCCGGACCCCGCTGGCCGCTCTGTCCTTCGACGCGATCCAGCGCTCCCTCGACGCCGGCGACCCGGTGATCGACGTCCGCGCGACGAAGGACTTCGCCGCATCGCACGTCCCGGGCACGATCAACATCCCGGTCGGGACCTCGTTCGCGACCTGGGCCGGCTCGCTCCTGCCGGACGATCGGCCGATCGTGATCCTCGCCGACGACGCGGACCGGATCGACCGCGCCCGCGCGATCCTCCAGTCGGTCGGCCTCGACGACGTCGCCGGCTACGCCGGCCCGGAATTCCGCGAGGCCTGGCTCTCTCGCGTATCCTCGCTCCAATCGACGCCGCAGACCGACGTGCAGCGCCTCGCTTCCGAGACCGGCCGTACGATCCTCGACGTCCGTCGCCAGTCCGAATGGGATGAAGGCCACATCCCCGGCGCGCGCCACACCTACCTCGGGGACTTGATCGAGCTGACGAAGGATCTGCCGCGTGACATGCCGATCGCCGTGCATTGCCAGGGAGGAACCCGCTCGGCGATCGCGGCGAGCATCCTCCAGAAGGAAGGGTTCACGAACGTGGAGAACGTTTCGGGTGGGATTGAGGAGTGGAAGAATAACGGGTTGCCGACGGAAAAGGCGTGACGGCGCGAAGGGCGTGAGCTAACGGCGCGAACTCCCCGACGGCGCGAAATCCCAAACGGCGCGAAGTCCCGAACGGCGCGAACTCCCGAACGGCGCGAAGAGCGCGAAGGGCGCGAACGGCGGTGCGGCAATCCCCGTGTCATCCCGAGGAGCGGAGCGACGACGGATCTTCCCTCCGCCTCGCGATCTCGACCACGACGGCAGATCCCTCGCTGCGCTCGGGATGACAGATCACCTCGACCCCAACGGATCACCTCACGGCCAAGGGGTCCTTCGCTGCGCTCAGGATGACGACCGCTCGAAGGCGCTGTCGCCGCTCGCGCCTTTCGCCGTCTGGGATTTCGCGCCGTCTGGGATTTCGCGCCGTCTGGGATTTCGCGCGTTTTGGGAGTTCGCGCCGTTCGGGAGTTCGCGCCGTCTGGAAGTTCGCGCCGTTAACTCACGCCCTTCGCGCCTTTACGCCTTCCACTCCTGACAACTCAACCGTTTTCCAATAACCTTCCCCGCATGACTCCCAAATCGCTTTCTCTCCTCTCCCTCGCCTTCCTGGCCTCTACCCTCCCCGCGCAAGCCCGCGGTCGGGGCAATGCGGCGGCTGGTCCTCCTACTCTGCTCGTCCCCGACCGCGTCTGGGACGCCGTCACCGACGCGCCGCACGACGGGTGGGTCGTCCTCGTGCGTGGCGATCGGATCGAGGCGGTGGGACCGCGTGGACAGGTGAATGCGCCGGCGGATGCGGCGACGATCAATCTGCCGGGGACGACGCTCCTCCCCGGGCTCATCGAGGGGCATTCGCACCTCCTGCTGCATCCATACAACGAGACGCCGTGGAACGATCAGGTCCTCCACGAGCCGCTCGCGCTGCGTGTCGCTCGCGCGACGAACCATGCGCGCCTCCAGCTGCTCTCCGGGTTCACGAGCGCGCGCGATCTCGGAACGGAGGGGGCCGGCTATGCCGACGTCGGGCTGCGCGATGCGATCAACCAGGGGATCATTCCCGGGCCGCGCGTCTGGGCGTCGACGAAGGCGATCGTCGTCACCGGCGAGTACGCGCCGAAGGGCTTCGCGACCGAGTACGCGGACATGATTCCGCAGGGTGCCGAAGAGGCGAACGGCGTCGAAGGGTTCACGCGCGTCGTCCGCGATCAGATCAAGCACGGCGCCGACTGGATCAAGATCTACGCAGACTATCGCTGGGGGCCGAACGGCGAAGCGATGCCCGGCCCGACTCAGGAGGAGTTCAACGCCGCCGTCGCGGTGGCGAAGAGCTCCGGACGTCAGGTTGCCGCGCACTCCACCACTCCTGAAGGGATGCGTCGCGCGACGCTCGCCGGGGTCGCGACGATCGAGCATGGCGACGCCGGCACGCCGGAAGTCTTCAAGCTCATGGCCGAGCATGGCGTGTGCTTCGTCCCGACCGTCTCGGTGGGCAACAAGAGCAGCACGGCGCAGAAGCTCAAGTACGCGATGGACGCCGGCGTGACGATCTGTAATGGCGCCGACTCCGGCCCGCTCGCGCACGGCGAGAACTACAAGGAAGTCGAAGGGCTCGTCGCGAACGGCCTCACGCCGCTCCAGGGGCTCCGCGCCGCGACGGTGAACGACGCGAAGATGCTCGGGATGGGCGACCGGCTCGGCGCGATCAAGGCCGGCTACCTCGCCGACATCATCGCCGTGAAGGGCGATCCGACGCGCGACATCAAGGCGATCGAGACGGTCGACCTGGTGATCAAGAACGGTACGGTCTACAAGCGCCCGTAGGACGTGAACCCTCTCCGCGTACGCGGGGGCGCCCGCCACACCGCGGGCGCGCGGCGGGTAGGTGCCCCCCGCGGCGCGCAGCAGCCGACGCCGAAGCCCGTGCTGCGCTGGGGCGGCGACGCGGAGGGCGGCGCGCCGTTCGTCGAGGCAGATCCCGCCGATCCGTCGCGCGTCCGCGGCTTCGACGTCGACGTCGCGCAGATGATCGCCGCGGGGCTCGGCCGCACGCCGCGCTTCGTGCAGGTCGGATGGTCGTCGATCGAGCCCTCGGTCGAGCGCGGCGATTTCGACATCGGCATGTCGGGGATCGAGGACCGTGCCGAGCTGCGCGCCCGGCATTCCGTTACAATTCCCTATTTCGAGTTTCGTGAAGTCCTGGCGGTGCGCCCGGCGGACTCGGCGCGCTTCCGCACCGTCGCCGACCTCGCGGGGAAGCGCGTCGGCACGCTCGGCGCGACCGAAGCGTATCGGATCCTGACCGAGGAATCGGCGAAGACCGGCCTCGTGCCGATCTCGTACGACGACGACGTGCATCCGTACGAGGACCTCGTCGCCGGACGGCTCGACGCCGTCCTGCTCGACAACGTCATCGCCGAGCGCTCGCTGAAGCGCACCGGCGGCTTCGTGATTCAGCCGACGCCGGTTGCCCTCGGCCACTACGTCGCCGTCCTCGCGAAGGGAGATTCGCTGCTGCGAGACTCCGTCGACGTCATCCTTCGCGAACGGATGCGCGACGGCTCGCTCGAGAAGAGCTTTCGCGAATGGGGGGTGTGGAACGACAGCGAGCGCGCCTACTTCTCGCGCGTGCTCGGCGGCACCGCGCAGGACACCGCCCACGCGGCCACGCGCCGGTCTGTCGGTGCGTACCTCCCTGCCCTGCTCCGCGCCGCGGCGATCACGCTCGTGCTCTCCTGCCTCGCGATGGCTCTCGCCGTGGCCGTCGCCATCGGCATCGCCGCTGGCCGCGTCTATGGCTCGGCCGCCGTGCGCGGTGTGCTGACGGTGTACGTAGAAGTCGTGCGCGGCACGCCGGTGCTTCTCCAGCTATTCATGCTGTACTACGGCCTGTCGTCCGTGCTGCGGCTGCCGGCGTTCGCCGCGGCCGTGATCGGCCTGGGGCTCAACTACGCGGCCTACGAGTCGGAGATCTATCGCTCGGCGCTCGAGGCGATTCCGCGAGCGCAGCTCGAGGCGGCGCGCACCCTCGGGTTGTCCGAATTTCAGATCCTGCGCCTGGTACGCGGACCGCAGGCCCTTCGTCTCGCGCTCGCGCCGATGACGAATGACTTCGTGTCGCTGCTCAAGGACTCGTCGCGCGTCTCGGTGATCACCCGCGTCGAGCGCACGAAGCAGACCCCCATCAAAGCCACGACCCACGGAAGCAGGCTCGGGCCGGGGCTGCTCT